>JBILTA010000665.1:0-3280 GCA_044371785.1 Pirellulaceae bacterium
CCTGTTGATGGTAAAACCTCGGTCTACGTTTTCATTCCACTCAAGTCGCCCAATGACCTTACGACACTTGCAGCGGACTTGGCCAAAGATGCTGAGTTCGTCAAAGCAGCTGAGGCTCATTCAGCTGTCGATCCGAAGAATCCGCTATTCGCCCGTGTTCGCAGCGAACTGTTAGTTGCTTTCGATTGCTGGCCGCAGATTACCGTCCCCAAACAACACGCAGAAAAGAAAGAGCGTTTGTTCGAGCTGCGCGTGTACGAAAGTGCAACCGAAGAACGGGGCAATAAGAAAGTAACGATGTTCAACAACGGCGAAGTACCCATCTTTTTGGATTGTCAGATCAGTCCCGTCTTTTTCGGACAAGCCATTATTGGTGACAAGACCCCTAATCTAACTTACATGACCGTGTATGATGATGCGGCTTCACGAGATGCGGCTTGGAAGCGATTTGTGGCTCATCCAGATTGGAAGAAACTGAGCAGCGATCCACAGTATGCCAATACGGTCTCGAAAATCCATAAACTCGATCTTTTACCAAGACCTTACTCACAATTTTAGATTGATTCATCATGCTTGAAATCTACGATCAAGTTCAAGAAGCGTGCGCCTTTATTCGTCAGCAATGGAACCATAGTCCACATGCGGGAGTGATCCTGGGTACGGGACTCGGCAGCTTGGTCGAACAGATCGAAGTGGAAGCGATGATCGATTACGATCAAATCCCACACTTCCCTCGTTCGACTGTGATCAGCCATCGCGGCCGATTGGTATGCGGCAAACTCTGTGGCTTGCCCGTTATGGTGATGGAAGGTCGCTTCCACATGTACGAAGGCTATCCACTGAAGAAGATCACGCTCCCTGTGCGTGTGATGAAGCACATGGGTGCGCAACTTCTGGTGGTGTCAAATGCTTGTGGTGGTATGAACCCGTACTTTAAGTGCGGTGATATCATGCTGATCGATGATCATATCAACTTGCTGGGCGACAATCCGCTGATTGGTATCAACGACGATCGCTTGGGCCCACGCTTCCCTGACATGAGCGAACCGTACGATCTACATTTGGTCGACAAGGCTTTGGAACTGGCACGCAAAAATGACATTGTTGCCCACAAGGGGGTCTTTGTTGCAGTTTCTGGTCCCAACCTGGAAACTCGGGCTGAGTATCGATTCTTACGGGCAATTGGCTGCGATGCCGTCGGAATGTCAACTGTTCCAGAAGTCATTGTGGCCGTACATAGCGGCATGCGTGTGATCGGTTTCTCGGTCATCACCGACATGTGCTTGCCCGATGCACTCGAAGCTGCCGATGTGTCTAAGATCATTGCCACAGCGAAAGGTGCAGAACCTAAGCTCCGCACTTTGGTCAGTGGCATCATGGATTATGAACGCGCTCGATTGGGCAAAGCCTAAAAGTTTATGAAGGATCGTATCGCAGAAGCGTGTCGAAAGATCCGCCAAGAGAGAATGCTGTTTCCTGAAGTGGCGATCATTTTGGGAAGCGGCCTTGGCGGACTTGCTGACTCGATTGAACATCCGACGAAGATTCCGTATAGCCAGATCCCGCATTTCCCTTTGACCACAGCTCAAGGGCATGCGGGAAATTTGGTCCTGGGCTTCTTGTCTGGAGTTCCTGTTGTAGCCATGCAAGGCCGTATCCATCGTTATGAAGGCTTTAGTCCTGACGATGCTTGCTTCCCACTTCGCTGTATGCAGCAACTGGGAGCCCAAACATTGATCGTCTCTAACGCAAGTGGCGGGGTCAATCCGCGTTATGTCAGCGGTGATTTGGTCGTTATTGATCAGCACATCAATTTTTTGGGGCAACCTACCCAACCTGATTATGTGCAGACGACTTTGAGTCGCAACGGAGACATCTATCATCGTGGCTTAATCGAACGAGCCCATGAGCACGCGCGTCGCCATGGATTCAGCTTGCATCAGGGAACCTACTTGGCCACACTCGGTCCAACCTACGAGACTCGATCCGAGTATCGCTTCTTTCGAAAAATAGGTGCGGATGTGGTAGGTATGAGCACGGTGCCAGAGGTACTCTGCGCAACACAATTAGGCATGCGAGTACTCGCTTTTTCCATTGTGACCAACGTCGCTTTACCCGACCATTCTACTTCGACCAATCACTTGGAAGTGATCAGTTGGAGTGAGATAGCGGCCCCCAAATTGCGTCACGTGGTGACTGGCCTCCTCCAAGAACTAGCCGGCCCTGCCGATTAGCGGTGCGCGAGAGCAGGAGAGCTGTTCAGGATAAACTCTCGGTCGGGAGCATCGTTTAGCCCGTTGCCGAAGGCTAGGCATCCAGCCGCAAGACTCGTCGTCTGTTAGAGCCAATGTGCATGACAGTGAGACATTTACCACTCTTCACTGCTCTCCTGTCTTTACCTCTCTCGCTCTTGCGCAGCGATGAGATGAACGTGTCGCAGATGAATTGTGCACAGACACAATATCGACATCTAAGATAAACACGTACATTTGTACGTCTTCATCATTACGTGAGGACGATATGCAAAAAAGACGTCATAGAACGGGCCGAGCCTCGGAGAAGTTCGTCTAACGATTAGCCGAACCACGCCCAAACATCTCTTGCCACATCATCCGCGCGAGAAATCGAAAGTTCTGCGCATAGCGGGGCACTAAGCGTTTCGGTTCACTGAGGGCTCGATACAGCCACTCCAATCCAGTTTTCTGAAAGAACTTCGGAGCGCGATGCACTTTGCCAATAATGAAATCAAACGAAGCTCCCACTTGAATCATCATCGCAGCTCCAACGTCTCGATAGTGATCTAGAACCCATAGCTCTCCCTTGGGTTGGCCGAGAGCCACCAACATGATATCAGGCTTCGTGTCACGAATTTGTTGAATCATCGCTGCCTCTTCTGCTTCGCTTAATGGACGAAAAGGTGGCGTGTAACAGCCTGCAAGTTGCAAGCCTGGATACATCTGCGACAACCGCTCACCTGCTTGCTGAGCCACTCCCTCGGCAGCACCAAACAAAAACAAGCGATAACCTTTCTGAGCTGCTAGTTTGGCAATCTCATAAATCAAATCGGCTCCCGCCACTCGTTCAGGTAGCCTCTTGGCACCCAGCCTCGAACGCCAAACAATCGGCATACCGTCGGCAATAACCAAACTCGCCTCTCGTGTGACCTCTGCCATGCGAGGATGCTCATGGTGGAGCATCACATAATGCAAATTGGCGGTCACTGTGTAGCCGCTGGGTACGGCCCGCCGGCGATAAGCGACAATCCACCGGTCGATAAAGT
>JBILTA010000667.1:0-3274 GCA_044371785.1 Pirellulaceae bacterium
GACGACGGCACCGCACTCGATGCCACGTTGCAGCAGATCCATGATCTGTGTTGGGACAGCCGAAGCGTACTTGAGATTTCCTTGTTGCAGCGCTTGAGAGCCCGCAGTTACAAAACAATCGATGCGGCACAAGAGGCGAGCGGCCGGTACGGGAACGTGATCGCTTTCTTCTTTGGCTGCTGTCGAATGGCCCATGCGGGCGAAAAGGCGTGCAAGTTGAACATGCTCCAATTGGCTAGCCCGCTGTCGGGCCAGTTGTTGGTTGAGATATTGTCGTGCGCCACCAAAAGCTTGTCGTCGGATCGCTTCTTCTTCTCGCAATCGAACGGCATGGTCACCTTGCATATTGGTGAGCAGTTGGTCATAGAACTCATCACGATATACGGCGATGCCGCTCAGCAGCGTGGCCATATTTAGCGTAGAGGGAAAGGTGTTGGGGCTATTGCCGCTGACACCGGAGGCCATCAAAATTGTGCCCGCAAGAACGGCGGCGGCTTCATAGAGCAATTGATCTTCGGGTAAGCTCTCTTGTTTTAAGCGGGCCAATAACGCATCGAGTGTGACTTGCTGAACGACGAAGCGGCGGTAGTAGCCAGCGTTATCGATGCAATGTGGGTCCCACTGGCCGAAGTGATAATTGGGACGTCGATTGACGGGATGATCGAAATCGTAAGCGCGAGGATCGAGAGCAAGCTCGTCCATTAGGTTCAGATCGAGATAAGCGCGATGCATGATATCGGCATCGGTTTCTTCGAGGATGCGGAGCGCGATTTCAATAACGGCTCGATAAGGTCCTTCGGTGACGCCGGCCCCTTTGACATAAAGAGGAATGGGCCGGATCCATTCATGCGGGTAGGGCTCGAGACGACGACCTTCAAGGACAGCGACGGGGCGGAAGCCTACGTAGTCGTTGAGTTTGCGAATGGCAGCGGGAACAATACGGTCCACTTCATCCCATGGTCCCCCTTGTTGGAGGACCGCTTCCATGGCTCGCCCGATGAAAAAACCATTGAAAAGGGCTTCGGGTTCTTGGTGGAAGAGAAGGTCGCGATGAAAATCGAGATAGGAGGGGAGGAGTTGCAGCCAGACGAGTTGAAGGACTTCGGCGGCTTGATTGGATTGTTGGAAAGCGGGATTTTCGGTACTGAGTTTCAGGAGTCGATCTTGAAGCCACTGTTGGATACTGAGCCAGGGGGGCATACCGGCGTAGGGGCTCCCCCAGATTGCGCGACCGTAGAGTCGGTTGAGGCAATCGAGTGTTTTTGGATCGGTTCTACCTGACGAAAAGTTAAGGTAGCCAAGGACTTGCGTCAGATCGTCGTCGGCTCCCGCAACGGGCTCATTGCGTTTCACGATTGTAAGGGCCTATGTTGTGAATCCACCAAAATAGACACACCACAAAGAGTTACCATCCTTGACGGATTGGTAATAATTGGGGCCGCCAAAGACGTGATATCGTACGCACTTTCATTGGGATGGTCCATAGACTAATGATCGTTTGTTCAATTTTGATGGTTTTTGTCGAGCTTGAATAGATCTTGAATCTAAAGAGCCGCGTTCACCGCAGGCTTGAGGTGTTGTGAGGAGGGCTGGGATGCGGTTTATCGCAGGGTGGCCCGGAGTGCGGGGATAAATAGCAGCATTCCCGGAAACTAATGGTGGGTCGAAGGGTGTTAACTCTTGGCGTATGGAAGTTTGTTGGCAATAATCGAAGGTAACCCGCCCAAGAACATTCCTCCTGAGCTTGTTGGTTGAAAGGCTTCGTGACGATGTCACAGTATTACAAGATAGGCCGCGTCGCAGTTTGGACAATTGTGCTGCTGCGCGTGGCGATTGGTTGGCATTTCTTTATGGAAGGCCAGTCGAAAGTTAGAGAAGGAAATTTCTCTTCCAAGGGATTCCTATCGGCGGCGAAGGGGCCATTGGCTCCACTGTATCATCAAGCGATATGGGATTACGACGGCACCATCCGTTTGGATGAAAAGGCGATCACGGAAATTTTTACGGGATACCAAAAGAAGGCGGTCGATTATTTCGTCTTCACCGAAGGTCAAACAAAAGATGCAACGGCTTTGAGCGAGGGTTCGTTAGCGGAGCTGAAGGATGTGTTTGCGCAGTGGGACGAAGACATCTTCAAGTTTAATGAAGGTCGCCAGCGGATCGAGGACATGAATCGTGATCCGATGCGGTTGTTTGTGGCTTCATTGCGGTCGCAAAAAGATAAGATCGAGACCGACCGCATGAATTCAGTGAAGCCCGCATTGGGTGCGATCGACAAGATCATGAGCAACTATCAGGCTAAGATGAACAAAATTGCGACCGAAGAGCAAAGGAAGTTGCCTGATAACAAAGGCTTCAAGCCTGATGTGATGATGGATTTACCAGGTGCCACGATGTTGCAGACGGATATGGTCGACAAGATTATTCCGATCTTCGATATGGCGATCGGCATTTTGTTGATCATAGGATTGTTGACGCGAGTGGCAGCATTAGCGGCTGCTGGATTTCTGTTTTCTGTAGTGCTATCGCAGTTTCCTGGATTCGATGGAACTGCCCCAACGTATTTCCAAGCAGTCGAAGCGTTGGCATGTTTGGTGTTGTTCTCAACCGATGCGGGACGTTATGCGGGGTTGGATTTCTTGCCCTGGAGCATGTGGCAGTTTGCTCGACAGGACAAAGTAGCGACAGCTCCGAAATAGTGGTCGTATCGTTCGCTGCGTACTTGTAAAGGTGCGTTGCGGTTAGTGAATTATTTTTGGTTACATGGTATTCCTGACGCAGGACCGAGATTGATATGGATCAGTTGAGCCCAGAAGACAAGGCCATTGGTATCGAAAACTTTAACGAGGCGGTCGGGGTTACTCGGCGTGATTTCCTCAAGGGTGTGATCGCTGCTGGCGCCGTATCGGGTGCTGGTTTGGGAGCGATGTACTTTCAGTACGGGAAGGTAGCCGATCCTGTACGTGTGGGGATCATTGGTACGGGTGACGAAGGGAATGTGTTGATTGGTGGCTGTACACCCGATTATGTGCGTGTGGTAGCGATCGCCGATATTCGTCCATCAAGCATTCATCGCGCGTTTTATGGTGACTGGGCCTCCCCTGCCGCAATGGAATCTCGACCTGGCTTGCTCAAGAAGCAGGGCTATAAAGATTTCGCGGAAGCGGAAAAAAGTGTCAAAGTTTACAACGGATCCAATGGTGGTATTAAAGCCCTGTTAGATGATGAAAGTGTGGAAGCGGTGATTATCGCTTTACCACTACATTTGCATGCT
>JBILTA010000666.1:0-3274 GCA_044371785.1 Pirellulaceae bacterium
CTCACTGGTCAATAGCTGGCGTGCCATCGAACTGGTGGCTGACGATTTGGAAAGCTATTTGGATGTTGTCTTCAGTGGTGATATCGGTAATCGCGGTAATAATCCACTGGACCTCAGCAGTTCTACCGGTCGCCTGCGCGTTGGCTTGCAATGGGATGCGCCCATCACTCGACTGCAAGAGCGCAACCGTTATCGACAAGCGCTGATCGAATACCAACAAGCTCGCCGATCCTACTATCAATTCGAAGATAGTATCTGGACCTTAATGCGATCGATTCTGCGAACCATTCGCGCCAACCAAATCAACTTCGAATTGCAGCGTTATGCGGTACGCATAGCTGCTCGCCAAATCGTACTCAACGAAGACATTCGCCAAATTAACGAAGCCCTGAACCAAACCTCCGGTCCAACAGCTGCCCGCGATACAGTATCCGCTCTGCAAGACTTGCTCGATGCCCAAAACTTCTTCATGGGCGTTTGGGTAAACTACGAAGTGCTTCGTAGAACATTGGACCAAGAACTGGGAACTATGGAGTTGGATAGCGAGGGTTTGTGGATCGATCCAGGTCCAATTCGAATGGATACCCTGGGTGGGGAGTTCAGTCCACAAGCGTTGATGTTGGAGCAAGCCCTTCCAGTCAACTTGCCCGAACAAGCAAGTTTGGAACAGACAAATACGCAAACAAACGAAGCACTCGGTACAGGCACCTCCCTGAATGCGTCGGAGCAAGCGGTGCCCCCAGTACAACCTAGCGGCGTGACTTACACGGGGTTAGGTAGTGCGGGTGTTGGCAGTGCGGCGACCGGCGGGTCGCCATCGAATCAGACGATCATTCAGGTTCAACCTACCCCCTCGGGGAGGGACTACGGGAATGTAAATCCGTTGGGAACGCTCTATCCGACGGTAAACCAAGGTATGCCCTTGATCCCGCGGCCCCAAGAACCCATCGGCATCAAGCCCTAACCCCACCCCAATGAGCACCTCTGCCTAAAATCATGAATTTCTCGACTGGGTTCGAATTGACCCAGTCGAGGGAGAAACTTATTGGGTTGCTTGGGGTTTAGAACCAAATAGGCCTCCTAAGTCGTTATTCGCGGGCACCAAGGTCATTTAGGTTTGGTTGTCCTTCGACTACACTATTAGGTGTACTTTTGCAAAAGGCTGGAAGAAAACTCCCCTTTGCCAACACTCCTTTCCGTTTCAAGTTGATTTTGGGTCTTCGAGCAAGCCTTCGAACTTCATACACAACCTGCCTCACTTTTGCTCAAGCCCCACTACGAACCACCTCTTTCTCCTTCTATGGGGAGATCAAGCATGAAAAAAAACAACCACATGACAGATGTAGCCCGATCCAAACGTGTTGCCCATGCGCAACGACGGCAGGAGAAAGCTCGACGCGGCAAAGCACAGTGGATCGCTTTGGCTGTCATCATTGGGCTAGGTGGCAGCGCAGTAGCCTATCGATCCTACATGGGCTCAGCCAAAACGGTAACCGTCAACGAGATGATTACGGACGAAGTTCGGCGCGGACCATTCGATCACATCGTGCTCGAAGATGGTGAAATCGAAAGTAGCGAAAATCAAGAAGTTGTCTGCCAAGTCAAATCTCGCGCCGGCAGCGGCACGCCGATCCTCTGGGTTATCGACGAAGGGACTTACGTCAAAAAAGGCGACAAACTAGTCGAACTCGATGAATCCGCCTTGCAAACGGATGTCAAGAGTCAACGCATTGTCGTCAGCACGGCCGATGCAACCGTCATCGGTTCCGAGGCTCAACTCAAGCAAGACGAAATCGCTCGCCAAGAATACCTCGAAGGAACTTATTTAACGGAACGCAAAACCATTCTGAGCGAAATCGCATTGGCCGAACAAGAACTGCGTAAATCCGAACTTCAGCTAGGCAGTGCCGAACGCTTGGCAGCCAAAGGGACATTAAAGCCACTGCAAATTGAAGCCGAGAACTTTGCCGTTCAAAACGCCCGCAACAAACTGGACTCCGCTCGTGCACGGTTGAAGGTGCTCGATGAACTTACCAAAGCTAAAATGTTGGTGCAGTTCGATAGTAACATCGAGAAAGCGAAAGCCAAACTTGATTCTGACCGCAACACCCTTGAGGAAGAAAAGGCCAAACTGATTGAGCTCGAAGAGCAGATTCAGTATTGCACGATCACGGCGCCCGCTGAAGGACAGGTGGTGCATTCAAACAAATTCAGCAGTCGCGGCAATTCGGAATTCGTTGTGGAAGCGGGTGCATTGGCGCGTGAACGCCAGACACTCGTTGTGCTTCCAGATCCGACCAAGATGCAGGTCAAAGCTAAAATTAACGAATCACGTATTACCCTGGTATCCGAGGGTATGCCGTGCAAAATTCGTGTCAACGCAGTAGAAGGTGATTTGCTCGGTCAAGTCACCAAAGTGAACAAATACGCTGAACCAGGAAGTTGGTTCAGTTCGTCTGTGAAAGAGTACGCCACGTACATTCAAATTATCAATCCTCCACCAGTGATTCGAACCGGTATGACAGCCGAAGTCCGAATCTTCGTGGAGCAGCTCAAAGATGCTTTACAAATCCCCGTCCATGCGATTTATGAACACAAGGGACATCTCTTCACGCTGGTTAAGACGGGCGAAAAATTTGAGACTCGTGAAGTCAAGATCGGTGCCAGCAACGAAAAGATGGTCACCATCAACGAAGGACTGAAAGAAGGTGAAGTGGTCGTTCTGAATCCTCGCACGCACATGGATAAAATGGAACTGCCAGAGATCGAAGAAACCAGCGATCGCGGAGCTTTAGAAGATATCGCCAAGAATGCACCACCAAAACGCGAAGGGGCTCCTCCTAATCCAAAACCAGGTGGAGCGGGTGGTGAATTCAGTGCGGCCAGCATGGCAGATCGAGCTCTTGAGTCGGGCGACAAAGATCGTAACGGTGAATTGTCGATGGCAGAAATCGAGCAAATGGATGAACGGATGAAGGAGTCTGCCAAAGCTGCAGACACCAATGCGGACGGTAAAATCACCAAAGCCGAATTGACGACAGCCATGGCCAAGGTTGTGGCCCGCATCAAAGCGATGCAAGCGGCAGGCGGTGGCCCTGGCGGTCCTGGTGGTGCAGGCGGTGGCGGGGCAGGTGGTGGCGGGGCAGGTGGTGGCGGGGCAGGCGGTGGCGGTGCAGGGCGTTCCGGGAACTAATGGCGATAGCTGCGATCAAGTTTTCGAAATGATCGCAGCGCACGAGGTCAACATGACTACCACTCCTACTACTGCTACCAC
>JBILTA010000669.1:0-3262 GCA_044371785.1 Pirellulaceae bacterium
GCGGGACCATTTGGTCGATTGCGGCTGGCTCGGCAGGTGCACTTGGGGCACTAGGCATTATTCTCGCCTTTAACTTCGGCGGGAAACCGATTTATGTCATGCCTCTTATCTTCGGATTTGCGCCTGTTGTTAACACGCTTACGACAATGGCTACTGCAGGCACCATGACTGCCGTCAGCGTTCCCTTCATGTGCAGCCTCGCCGTCGTAATCACTGGAGCTGTGACGGTACTGATCTTTGCACCGAAGCCGAAACCACATGCGGCCCCAGCCAAGTAAACCGCATGCGTATATGATCCCCACGTGGGAAATAACCACGTGGGGAATTGGCAAGCTTTACTTCCGCGAACCTGAAGGTGCTGTCAGGGGCTGTTTATAGTCCTAACCCGAATTCCAATGACACTGGAATTTTGACTTTCACAGCTTTTAAAAAATAGATTACTTCAAAGACAAGCGTCTTACTCTCCGAGGCTATTTGGTGCGATTGCGAATAGGTAACATCGCCGCCGAATCCAAAACTTCCCGAGCCTCCGCTGGATGATTCGACTTCTTTCCCGGCATCCATAAAGGTAGCTTGGGAATTCTTGTTAAAAGCTGATTTCGCTGAGAGCTCGAACATCTTTTTGTAAGGAGCGCTGAAAGCTTCCGAGACCTGCATGATCTCGGCGTCGATCCCGGCAGTTTTAATCTTTGCACCTTGTTCGACGGTCAACACACCTTTTTCTGTTTTTGGTGCCTGGCCAATGATGCGGACCAGTTTGCCGGTGACTTTTAGCGTTGTAGTTCCTTGCGGTGGTAATTCCGTGGCGCGGATTTGTGCTACGGCCCGCGCATGATCATTACCGATTTGAGAATTCACCTTGCTATCGAAGTACTTATCTAATGGCAGGTCAACGCCTTTGGCAGTCGTCAATTTTAATGCTGACTTCTTACCATCAAGCATCAGAATATGCGATTTGGGGATCGCCACCGCTAAGCCAACTTCCAGCCCCGGTGGTCGGCCCATGGCAAAGGAGCCACCGAACTCAGAATTCGGATCTTTTGTGGCGATCGTCAGACCAGCAATCTAGACGGACCCTTTTTCCTGAGCCGTCGCAACCGCACTTCCAGTTGCCAGAAGGGTCGCCACAAGCACCGCTGCCATTGCAGAACGAGACCTCGAGACAAGATGCTTGTTGACCGCGTGTTCTTGGATTGGCCCTCAGCGTTTCATGATTTCTCCCGTTCTATGAACCGTCACTGCCGCAATGTCGAACCAACGCAGGCGTTCAGTAAACAAAATCAAAAGCTGCAAAGAACGTCGGCCAAGGCCGCTCTGCGGCTCGGCAAAGAAGAGATTTTGGGTTCGAAGTGGGATAGCAAAAATGTTGCTAAGCTTATAGAGCTCGCAAAAGATGTTTAGGCTTTTCGAAACAGCGAACGATAGACGGGCAACTGATTCAATCGTGTCCGACGCTCAAAATGTGTTCGATAGTCCATATCGTCTTCCGGTGGCGTCTCTGGCACGAATTCAGGCCCAACTAATTTGGTGTGATCCGCCAACAACTCTAAAGTGCTTTCGAAGTACTCCAACACGTCGGTCCAAAAATGCAACTCGCCACCGTGCTTCAATGTGCGTTCAATGTTTCGAACCATCGCCTCATTTAACACTCGTCGCTTCTTGTGCCTTTTCTTCCACCAGGGATCTGGAAAATAAACGTGCACTTCATCAAACGAAACGTCCGGTTGCTCGGACATCCAGCGACATGCATCAACCGACAGACAACACGCGTGTTGATAACCAAGTTTCATCAACTTGGCATGCGACATCTCAGCGTATTTCTTCGCCAGTTCCAAACCGATGATTTCATGGTTAGGATAGAGTTTGGCATAGCGACAAAGAAATAAACCTTTGCCGCTACCAACCTCTACAATACGCTTACGCAGCGAGTCTTCAGCTTCACTTGCCATGGCTGGCACAACTTCAACGGAATCACTCATTTCGCTTTTTCAACAATCCAAATGTTTCGAAACGCTACAGGATTTCCATGATCCTGCAAAAATAACGCACCTGGAGAATTAGCTTCGTTCTCGCGACCGGGTGTTGCTCGAGGAAAAACCAAATCTTTATGAATCACAACGCCATTGTGACGGATGGTTGCAGTAGCATCGCTGGTCTTCTTACCTGCCGCATCATATTTGGCTGATGTGAAATCAACGTCATAGGTTTGCCAACGAAGTGGCGGATAACACATATTCACTTTCGGGCGTGCGATCTGATAAATCCCGCCGCACTCATTGTTCTCACCAGACAAACCGAATGAATCCAAAATCTGCACTTCATAGCGACTCTGCAAGTACATGCCACTGTTGCCTCGAGCCTGACCTCGACTCTCGGGCATAAATGGCGTACGAAATTCTAAGTGCAACGTGAAGTCGTTGAATTTTTGCTTTGTTGACGTACCAATGTCCAAGAAGCCTTCAGCCGTAACTCGGCCACTGTCCCAGCCCGAGGCATCCTTCCCACCAAACAAAACAACAGCACCTTGTGGTGGCTTAGCACCTAAGGTTGTACTTTCGCGTTCAACCTTTTGCAAAGTTCCAAGAGTAGTGCCGGTTAGATCTTGAACCTTAAGTGTCTTGCCATCCGCAACGAGCTGAAATTCGTTGCTCACAAATTTGGCAGTATCACCTTCTAAAGTACCATCGCTCTCGCGCACCGATTCGTTGGGATCAAATCCATCACCGGGCAAACCACCGGGGTAACCCACTGCATGAAATTTGCCTTTACCTAAAGCAATGACTTGTGCCCCCCAAGTCCGGCCTCCATCGGCATCGATCACACCGAGGTATTCTCCTTGAATGGAATAATCAATCCCCGCTTTTGCACTGTCGACGATCGTCAGATCTTCTGCAGTCGCAACGGTGGTCAATGAAAGAGAGGTAGAAACAGCCAAGCCAAAACAGAGAGCTCGACAGAAACGGGAGAGGTTCGTTCGCAGCATAATTCGTGATACCTGATACACTCATAAGCAAGAATCATCAACAGAACTTTGCCTACAAGACTACACCGACTCGCTCCCCCTCTCAACAGCTAATTCTGTAAAGCTCCAACAAAAAAAGCGTCCGGAAACCGCAGTTTCCGGACGCTTCTATGCTTAACAACAAACAACCGGCCGTAGTACTATTGCCCTGCGTTAGCGGCGTTCATCGAACCAGCTGCTCGCAATACGCCTTCTTCCACGGTAAAGCGATAGACCATACCGCGTGGAATCGAGCGGGAT
>JBILTA010000668.1:0-3262 GCA_044371785.1 Pirellulaceae bacterium
AGTAGTTCGTTTGAAGTCTGATCCCCAAGTGCAGCAAGCGATGCGAGATCTCCGGGATGATCCAGAGATCTCGAAGCTCTTGCAAGGTGGCAAGGCACTTGATTCAGCTGCCATCATCATGCTGATAAATCATCCCAAAGTATTGAATTTGCTCGATCAACCTGGGTTTCTTAAGTCCGCGCAAAGTGCTCTAAAGTAGAACAAATTTAGTAGGTGCTAAGAGTGATGTTGCCATTCGGGCGAATGCGAACAGTGCAATCACGCGAGATCGTATTGCTTGGCAACATAAATTGATCTGGACCAAAAGAACGACCATCTTGCAATGTACCGCTGACCGTGACTTCATAGGCACTCCAGCGACCTAGGTAGATGCTTGACATTCCGCCCGGCGGAATGTTGACATAATCGAACGCTTCTCGTCCAGCTTGAAAACGGATATCGCGGATCATTTGCCCCGACTGATTGATGTAGCCAATCCTTCGCGAGAAAACGCCCGTTGACTGTGGAGCTCCGAACTGAAGCACAAACAAGCCGGTACTGAGGAGCATAGCAATAGCGAAGATTTTTGCTTTCGACATAAGGCACCTCATGCGTGGGAGAATCGCTGGAGAAAAGACCTCTATTTCAAAGGTGGCATAAAAAAGGGATAGACAACCGCTCGATGCAGTTTAAGTGGTTTCGATCTAGGGCAATAGTATAAGAAAGATTTGCCCGATCGTTACAATCGTTACAACGCGAAAAAAAGAGAGTGGGTTAGGGTAAGATCGAGGGCCATAGGAATTCTGACTCGACCGAACAATATAGGCAAAAAAAGGAGAGGCAAAAAAATGCCAATGCTTCGCATCGACTTGTCTTTTGTCTATCTTTTTTTGCCCATAATCTTTTTGCCAAATCACTCTGCAATTACCGTATTTACTTCCGCATTACTCTGTGATCCCCATTTGGCTCAGCAAGAAAGCATACTCGTAAGCCGTTTCGCGGATTGACTCATAACGGCCGCTGGCGCCGCCATGTCCTGCATCCATGTTACAACGCAGGATCAGCGGATTAGGGTCCGTTTTCAGCGACCGCAATTTGGCCACATACTTCGTCGGTTCGTGATACAAAACTTGGCTGTCGTTCAGCGAGGTCGTCACAAGCACGCTAGGATACGCTTTGCGAGCCAAATTATCGTAAGGCGAATACTCCAGCATGTATAAGCCTGCTTCCTTTTCATTGGGATTACCCCATTCCAAATACTCTTGGACTGTCAGCGGTAACGATTCATCGAGCATCGTGTTGATCACATCCACAAAGGGAACTGCCAAGTGAGCTACCTTGCAAACGTCGGGCCTTTCATTGATGACCGCACCAATCAATAAGCCTCCAGCACTTCCCCCTTCAATCGCAAGCCGATCTCTCGATCCATACTTCTCTTTGACCAAATGGTCGGCACAGGCGATGAAATCCAAGAATGTATTCTTCTTTTTCATCAATTTGCCATCGAGATACCACTGACGACCTAGATCGCTCCCACCTCGGATGTGGGCCAAGGCAAACACAACTCCACGATCGAGCAACACAAGTCGTGCGGCGCTAAATCCAGGATCGGTGTTGTAGCCATACGAACCATAGCTGTAGAGATACAGCGGAGCGGTTCCATCTTTCTTTAGCCCCTTACGATAGACGATCGACATCGGAACCTTGACGCCATCATGTGAGGTCGCTTCAATACGCTCCGATACATAATTGTTAGCCTCGAAGCCACCAGGCACCGCTGTCTGCTTGAGCAATTTGCGACTGCGATCGGTCATGTTGTAATCGAATACTGAACTAGGAGTGACCATACTGGTATAAGTGAACCGAATGGTCTGAGTATCGAATTCTGGATTGCTGCTTAAGCCCACTTCATAGCTGGCTTCTGGGAATGTGATCCGATGTGATTCTTTCTTGGTGAAGTCGTATACACGCAAATGTGGCACACCATTTTCACGTTCACTGACGACGGCTTGATTTTTGAAAATCGAGATGCCCTCGACAAATACATTGGGATTAGGAGTTTCGAAGTCCTTCCAATTCTTGGACTCGGTGGCTTCCACAGGACAAGTCATCCATTTGAAGTTCGTCGTTTTGTTGGCATTGGTATGGATATGAAAAGTGCCATCGCGATGGTCGATGTCATATTCAACCCCTTCTTCCCTTTGGGCAAACAATCGCCATTCACCTTGAGGCTGGCTTGCATCCAAGATGCTGTATTCGCTGGTGGTTGAACTCGCAACACCATACGCTAAATATTTCTTATCGAGAGTTCGTCCGACCCCAAGCCGATAAAGTTCATCTTTCTCTTCATAGATGAGAACATCTTTTACCAAGGGTTCGCCCAACGTGTGGCGATATAGTTTATGGGGACGTTTCGCTTCGTCTTCCGTGACATAGAAAACGGTCTTGTTATCGCTACTCCAAGAGAAGCCGGCGATTTTGGTGAGTTTGTCTTCAATGAGTTTCCCGCTTCGGAGATCTTTGATGGATAAATAGTACTCGCGAAAACCTGTAGTGTCGGTCATGTAAGCGAGCAAGTTATGATCGTCCGAGGTGCCAAGTGGGAAAGCCGACATGAACTTCTCCCCTTCCGCCAGGGCGTTTACATCGAGCAGAATTTCTTCTGTGGCTTCAAGGCTTCCTTTTTTGCGGCAATAGATGGGATATTGTTTTCCTTCTTCGGTCCGCGAATAGAAGTAGTAGCCTCCATCTCGCACCGGCACACTGAGATCCGTTTGTTGGATATGCGACAAGATCTCATCATAGAGTTTCTGTTCGAAGGGTTTGAGGTCTTTGGTGATCTCCTCACGATACGCATTTTCTGCTTCTAGATATTTGATCACTTCGGGATTGGTTTTGTCTTTCATCCAAAAGTACGGATCTTCAATCTTCTTGCCATGGAAGTCGAAGCTATAGGGCTTGGTGGGCGCTACAGGTGGTTTGGGAGCGGATGGGCTTTGAGCCACGGCGGTAGAGGCAAACAGTGTCAATAGCAGTATCGTTCGCAGTATCATGATTAAGAATCTCAGGGAGTTATGGTTATGCTGGGGGAGACGCGAGGGATGCTCGCGGTTACTTCCCTTTGGGATCGAGGTTCTTTTGTAGATCCTCGGCAGTTAATGTCGAAGCGACCCCATCTGCAGGAACATCCACTTTGCTGATCCATAGGAGAGCATTTAGGACCAATTTGCGGAAATTGTCGTCGCCCCAGTTCTTGTGAAAGTGTCCCCCCGTGAAACCGATA
>JBILTA010000127.1:0-10454 GCA_044371785.1 Pirellulaceae bacterium
TCCGCGAAGCGCCAAACTGGCGAAACCTGCTGCGGAATGGCCTCAGTCTTCAATCGTAATCTTAGCAACTCAATCGGGAGAGAATTCTCCTGCAGTATCCGATCATGGAACTGCCTATTCGTCATTTGTCCCGATTGTACGAATTCTTTGTGCATCGCTCGAATTTGCAGGCCCCCCAGCATGTAGGCAGCCTGATAGAGCGGTCCGTAACTCCCCATAATGGAGCGGCGTACTTCGGCCGCAGCAGCCGATCGCTCGTGCCCAACCCGCTCCACCAGGAAATCGACACATTCTTCTGGGGTCATCTTGCCCAAATGATATCCCAACGAAAAAACGATCCGGGCGCAGCGATGCTTACGCCAAAAAAGCATACCAATACGATCCTCAGGAGTCTTCGGAAATCCAAGATCCCATAACAACATTTCCCAATAAAGAGCCCAGCCCTCAACCCAAAATGGCGTTGAAAAAGTGTCACGATACGGTCGATATCGAGCCGTCATGTAATGCTGCAAATGATGACCGGGAATCAACTCGTGCTGAACAGTCGCCCGAGAAAAGTGAATGTTATTGCTTCGCAAACTCATCAACTTTTCTTCGTGTGACATGGTGTTGGTCGGGAACGAAACGATGATGCTCGGTCCACCCAAGAAGTAAGGACTCACCCGTTGCCTTTCTGGTGACATCATGTCCATTCGCCAACCGGTCTGCGCTAAGTTGGGAACGGTAACCAAGTCATGAGTTTCCAAAAACCGAATCGCCTCCCAAGCCAGATCACGAATCATCTCAGGCTGTTTACCCGGTTCAACGTGCAATCCCTTCACATGCTCCAGGGCCCTTTTCCAATCTCCATCGAAGCCTAACTCTCGCGCCGCAATTTCGCCTTGTTGATCACACCAAGCGAATTCGCGTTCCGCAATGCGAATCAGTTCTTCCGGTGTATGAGCGATCCACTCATACTTTAGCTCTTCCCTCAAGGCCGTGTCACCGATAGGAAATCCGATTATGGTATCTTTATCCTCCTCGGGAACGCCCACGATTTGCCTTCGAATCACGCGACCATGATCGGCTATACTGGTTTGGAGTTTTTTCATCGGAGCTTCACACCACCAAGTATAAAGCGGGTCGTATCCAGTGTAGAAGCGATCTAACTCCGCTAGTGTTCGTCGCCACTGGTCGATTAAGTCTGCAGCTCTTAACGCAGCGATGCGATCCAGTTTTTGACCGTCAATTTGAGATCGCTCCAATTTGACATGTTCACGTTTGACTTGATCAATCTGTTCGGCAAGTCGCTCCATTTGCCCCGCTAATGCCGACGGCACATAACCTTCGACGTTTTCTCGCATCATGCCAAGTTCTATCACTGCTGATCCGTAAGGCAAGAAAGTCATCGCCGCAGCATCTGCCTGTCGATCGCGTTGAAGTTGCGATAGTTTTCGTTGTAAATCGTTTCGCAGCAGGTGGTAGTCAACTTGTTCATCAAGATTCAATGTTGCATACGGCACGTTTTGCAGATCGAGCAACCATTGCTGCAATAACGTGTGGCGACGTTCGCGAGCAGATTCATCACCTGGGACACGATAGCGGTGGTCAAGTGTATTGAGATCTGCTTGAGACCTATCAATCCAATCCCGTATCGAGGTTGGGACTTGTGCTAGACAGTGGCTCGAAAAAAACGAGAGCCATAAAAAAAGCAACATCGACAACGGATGGTTCGCAAAACGGGCAATGTTCATGGTGGCAGCGGCCTTTGGCGGTCAAGATGCGATTCTCGTACTACCAATCTAGTTTCGCGATCCCCTTCCTTTCAACGGCACACGGGTGTACAGCCCGCATTATTCAGGGCTTTTCCATATGCACTACAATTCTGCAGCCCTGGACAAGCGGTCCATCACGGCAGCCCCCAACCCATCGGTAGATACCCGCTCGCAAAAAACGTTCTTTATCCCGAGCCGGTCCGCTTCGCGAAAGAACTCGTACAGCCCTGCAGCGTATGCTGACACATTGGCCAAGCAACGATAATAACCAAAATGATTAGCTTGGAGATGTGGAGTGATACAAAGCATCCCAGCACTCTCCTCCGGCTCAACCTGGGATACGACGTCAACGATCCGCACCTTCGCCAGTGGCTGATAATGCTTGTGCCTTAGCCCCGGGGAATTGGCTGTAGCCTCTGCTCGCCGCAATAAAGTTGTATCGGGTCGAATGGCTTTTAATTGTTCCCAGGTAACCGCACCCGATCGCAATAACTCAGGCTGACGACCGGTACAATCGACGACGGTCGATTCAATTCCAACCAGACAGGGCTCACCCTGAAAAATGGCATCAATCTTCCCATTCAAATCTTCGAAGACCGATTGCCAAGTGGTCGAGGAAGGACGCCCCGAACTGTTGGCGGAGGGGGCAGCGACCGGGCGTCGACATTTCCGGAGTATCTGTTGGGCGACTGGGTTTGCAGGTGAACGGACGGCAACACTGTTTAGACCTGCCGTCACCAAATCAGAAATCCATGTCTGCTTTTTGAATACAATGGTCAAGGGACCGGGCCAAAAATGATCCATCAACTCTTGAGCCATAGGCGGTATTTCCAATACCACCTCTTCCAATACAGATCTTTCCACAAGATGAACAATCAAGGGGTTGTCAGCAGGTCTTCCTTTGGCAGCAAAAATTCTTTCGATCGTCCCTGGGAAGTCAATTGCCCCCCCAAGTCCATAAACCGTTTCTGTGGGAAAAGCGACTAAATGGCCCGCAGCCAATAGTTGCCCAGCTGCGTCTGCATCCCGAATCAACTGAGTCTTACATTCTGTCGAACTCATTGTCCAACCTTCCGCAGGAATCCAAATCTTTAATCATTCCCACAAAATTTCCAGGAAAACAAACGGCTATTACTTCGTTGATTTTCCATCTTGTTTTCTGGTGCCAATTGGCGTTTCACCCCCGCAAAGTTTAAGCATCTCTCCCAGAATAGCAGCGACAAAAAATACCAAAAGCTCTTTATCGTTGAATTCGTCAAAATCCTAATCACCGCTACGATCCTAACCGATCAATTTCGATGGCCAACCTCTTTCTGGGTTGTGTCGAACAAGCGTTGACGAATTTTTGCCCTATCCATCGAGTTGAGTCGCACTATGGTCGCATTTCCAAACGATCGGCTTGATGCTTGGTACACCGAAGCCACAATGGCTATCACAGAATGGGAAGAATCCCTCGACACTCTCGAAGAGATACTGCTGGCCGGTGAATGGGAGAAACTAAATCACTTTCCATTGCTGGCGGAAGAATCGCTCAGGATACTGGTGCGCGTACACGAGTTACGTGACCAACTGCTATCCGAGGCCGCTACCCTAGGACTCCCAGCCTCATCGCTGACGCGATTAGTCGATTTCTTGGGTCTGAAAGGGGGCACTCGACAGATTCGGACGTTGCAAAATCGCTTCCATCGCAGTTATGCGCGAATGCTGGCTGCTTGGACGCATTTGCGGCTATGCGATGAAACGGTAGATGGCATGATGCGACTTATCGCAACAGGCTCTATTCAGGAAGCGACCTATAAGGCCAGTGAACGTCGGCACCTCGAAGGAGGCATCCTGATGGATGAAAGAGCATGACAGTATTTGGCTTTATTCAACAGTCTGCCGCCGCTTTGCGTGTCGCTGAAATCGGCATGCAGATTGTGGGCAACAACGTCGCCAACGTTAACACACCCGGCTATATTCGACAAGAGTTGCTGCAACAAACCGCCATCGGTTTGAAGATTGGAAATCTTACATTAGGTTACGGTGTTCGCGCGACAGGGGTTGTGGGAAAAGTTGACAACTACCTCACCGAGCAAATGCGCAACGCATTAAGCGAATTATCTAGAACGCAGGCGTTAACCGACACATATACTGAATACGAATCCATTTTCCAAGAACTATCCTCCGAAGACATCAGCACGGCGATGTCAGATTTCACAAATGCATTCAGTGATTTAGCGAATCAACCAGGTAGTGATTCATTACGCTCGTTGGTGATCGAACGCGGCAGTAATCTGACTGAAGACATCAAGGATTTTCGGCAACGAATGCTGGATGTCGGCAAGAACTTCGACAAGAAAATCAGAGTTGCAGCCAGCGAAGTCAATCGAATTACGAAAGAAATTGCGGCGATCAATGTTCGCGTCGCTACGGTCGAAGCAGGCGGAACCACCGGCACCGAAGCGGTTGGCTTGCGTGACGACAGGATGGTACTCCTAAATGAGCTAGCAGCCTACCTAGATATACGAGTTGAGGAAACACCCACTGGTACTGCAACAGTATACTTAGGCGGTGATTATTTGGTTGCAGATGGTATCTCACGTGAGGTCAAAGCGCAACAATCGTACAATAGCGGCCGATTCAACACAGAGTTACTCCTGACGGATACAGATGCTCCTTTACAAATAAAAGGTGGCTCCATCGGCGGTCTTATCGAATCTCGCGACCAAATCATCCAAGGTACACTTGATGAGTTCGACGATTATGTCGGCCAAATGATTGACCGAGTGAACTCCATCCATTCTCAGGGACAGGGGACTAAGGGCTTTTCCGAGATAACCAGCAGCCGAGAAGTTTCCTCATCCAGCACAGAACTGGAAAATGCCGGCTTACCACGCCCCGTTGAGAACGGTTCGTTTCAAATCCAAACACATGACTCTGTGTCGGGCCTCAGCAAAACCTACAATATCCCGATCGATATGGACGGTTTAGGAAGCGATACGAATCTACTAATGTTGGTGGATTCAATCAACAATAGCGTCGGTGGACTAACAGCAAGCGTTACCAGCGACAACCGTCTTTCCATCGTCTCAGAAAGTGAAACGATCACGTTTAGCTTTCAGAATGACACCTCCGGTATCCTCAATGCTCTAGGCATCAACACATTCTTTACCGGCGAAAATGCGTTCAATATCTCTGTAAATGAGGTCATCCAAAACGACCCCTCACTGTTAGCTGCAAGCAACGAAGGTGTAGGAAGAACGACGGGAAATGCCGTGAAACTTTCCGAGGCCATCGACGCTCCGGTAGAAGAGTGGGGAGGGAAATCCGTGCGTGACCTTTATGAGGGGATGGCTGTCCGCTTAACACAAGAAGCGAGCGCAATGACAACTCGCAATGAAGGTTATAGAAACTATTACTCCTCGTTGGAGTCCAAACACCTGGGTATCTCAGGTGTCAGTTTAGACGAAGAAGCGGTAAAGCTCATCAATTATCAAAGAGCTTATCAAGCTAGCAGTCGTGTTATCGCCACGTCGAATGAGTTGCTAGGCTATCTGATGGAATTATAGAGATTATCGCATGTTGCTTGAGGACCAGATCCTATGACAATGCTGGGATCATTTTATCCGATGGTTGCTGGACGAACCAGCAACTCGCAAATTCGTTTCCGTACGCTGTATCAGCTCTCTACGGACAACTCCTCGATTCAACGGATTCAAACACAACTCTCCACTGGCCGTCGTGTTATGCGTCCGAGTGAAGATGTGCCAGCCGCTCTGCGGGCCATCACGATACAGGCCAACAACGAACGCAAAACGCAATTCCGCGAGAACCTGGAAACAACCCAAAGCTTTCTTGGAGTTAGCGATACGACTTTATCCAACATTCATGACTTGCTCACAGAAGCCCGTGCCACCGCTGTGCAATCCGTTGATAGCTCGTTGTCCGATGCGCAACGTGAAGCCATTTCACTGGAGCTCAGCAACTCCATCGATCGCTTGGTTCAAATGTCGAATTCAAAGTTTCGTGATCGCTATTTGTTAGCGGGTGGCGCCGTAAAAACACCACCGTTTGAGACAACCATCGATGGTGGCATCATCTACAAGGGTGACTTCAACACACTCAACACGATGGTCGACTTCCACACATCGATTGAGATTAATGCGTCTGCCCAAGATGCCCTGGGAATAACGTCTGAAGGTGTCATAGGCAGTACAGACTTGAATCCAGGGATCGTTCCATCCACACCTTTGGCAGACCTAAACCTAGGTCAGGGTGTTGGAAAAGGTCTGATCTCTTTTTCCAATGGTACCAGTACGGTCGAACTTGACTTCACAGGTGCCCACGATTTGGATGACGTTGTACAAACGATTAATGGAATTCAGCTAGGCAACCGCACGCTAACCGCAAACCTTACCCCTACTGGTATTCGCGTAAACTATGCGGACGGGTTCGGTGGTAACTTGCGAATCTTGGATATCGGAACTGGAACCACAGCTCGACAGTTGGGGTTACGCACACAGCCTTTGGGCGCCAGTACTCCCATTAACGGTACGGACCTTAACCCGATTCTTCGAGAGACAACGCGACTCGATTCACTGAACAACGGTGCCGGGATCAGTTTGGCAGCCGGTTTCCGAATCCAACAAGGGACCAAGACCTATACCATCAACACTTCAGCCTTAACGACGGTAGAAGATTTATTCAATGCGGTGAAGGCTTCAGGAGCCCAAGTCGTAACGGAACTCGCGGATAACGGCCGAACCATACGCATACAATCCATCGAGAGCGGTACAGACCTCAGCATCGGCGAAAATGGTGGTAGCGTCGCCAATGCCCTGGGAATTCGAACTTTCGCTGGCACAACGGCTTTGGCAAAACTTAACTATGGCCAAGGTGTCACCTACGGCCCTAATGCAGACCTCGTCTTTAGTCGCTCCGATGGAACAACTTGGGAACTTGATCTTGATGGTGCGACAACGGTCACCGATGTCCTCAACCGAATCAACAACGATGCCAACAACCAAAACGCTGCCACCAAGATAACCGCATCCCTAGCAACGACCGGCAATGGAATCGTACTAACAGCGCCTCCTGGTGCCGAACCTGTAAAAATCAGCACCGGTGGTGGTAGCCAAGCAGCTTGGGATCTTGGACTTGTTCCACGCGGTCAGGACTCGGCAACCTTTACTGCCAGTGGCGCCAACGTACTGCTCCAAGGCCGCGATGTTTCAGGTCAAGAAGTCAAAGGTGCAATCAACACCATTCTCAAACTAAAAGCCGCCGTTGAAAAATTCGATCTCGCCGAAATTGAACGACTCACCAACGTTGTCAATGAAGATGTCGAACGCATGGGGCTGGCCCGTGGTGAACTTGGCATGCGTCAACAACGCATCGATAAGCTCATCGTGCAAACCGATGATCAGCAAATCGCACTCTCAGCGGCAGAATCGAAAGAGCTCGATGTCGACTTAGCTGCTGCAATCTCTGATCTTCAAGCCCGCCAAGCCGCGTTGCAAGCATCACTGAACTTGATTGGCACAACGTCGCAACTGTCGGTGTGGAATTACCTCTAGTTGTGGTGGGACCGAATTGCTGGCTGACGATTTCGTAACAATCCCCCCAGATTTGACGTAATTGTTCGTTGCAATCGATTTGACTCAAGCTATTTGCTACTTCCGTCGATACGAGAAAATGAGTTTCTAGCCAGGAGGGATGCTATGCAACTGACAACCACTCGTTTCGGCACTTTGGAAGCGGATCCAGGGGACATGTTATTGTTTCCAGGCGGACTTATTGGCTTCGAAACATGTCGACATTGGCTTTTGCTTCCCGACCCATCCAGCGAGCATGTCGCTTGGCTGCAAGCTGTTGCTCTTGGGCACGTTGCGGTACCGGTGGTTAGCCCGCGTCGCTTTGTGCCAAGTTACAAAGCTTGCGTACCTCGACGGCAACTGACCCAACTGCAACTTCGCAACACAGATGAAGTCTATATTCTTGGAATCCTCAGCAAAAGCAGTTTGGCGCTGACGATTAATCTCAAAAGTCCTTTGATTATCAATGCGACCCGGCGCATCGGTTGCCAAGCGATCACCAGTGATGATCAACCACTGGCGTATCCGCTGCCTCAACCAAAGATCAGCGAAGTCATTACGGAATACAAGCGAGCGGCGTAGGCCCCTTCCATATCGCGTGAACGTTAGACGTGGTATCTTGGTCGATTCACTAGTGTGAACTGCCTGTTTGGAAGTTGACAGCCAGTTCGCACCGGTTCGCTTCGCTCATTGTACTTTCACGATTTATCTTCGTGTCGGGGGACTAGTGCCGTGGCCAATTTTGCCGTTATTTTGGCAGCAGCAGGAAAAAGTACACGTTTTGGCGACTTGTTCTACAAGAAAGTCTATGCCCCTCTGGCTGGTAGACCTGTATGGGTTTACAGCGCAGAATTCTTCAATAATCGTCCCGATGTTAAACAGATCATTCTGGTCATCGATGCAGAAGATCGCGAAATGTTCTCCGAAAAATACGCCGGAGTTGCCGCCATGCTTTCGGTCGAAGTGACCTTCGGCGGTGCACGGCGCAGCGATAGCGTAATGCGCGGCCTGGAAAAAATTCGCCCTGACATTGATTTCGTGGCTGTGCACGACGCTGCTCGTCCATGCCTCGCTACTAAATGGGTCGATTCGCTGTTCAATAAAGCCGAACAAACTGGCGCAGCAATTTTGGCGGAACAAGTCACCAGCACCGTCAAAAAATCCAACGACAAAATGAAGATCGTTGAGACCATCCCTCGTGATGGACTCTGGCTCGCACAAACCCCACAAGTCTTTCGTAAAGCCTGGCTCACCGAGGGTTATGCAAAATTTCATCACCTTGACGTAACCGACGATGCCCAACTTATGGAACACGCAGGGCACCAAGTTTCGCTCGTTCCAAGTAGCCCGATGAACCTGAAGATCACCACCAAAGACGATCTAAAACTGGCTGAACAACTGCTCAAGGCACTGCCGAAAGCGAAAGGGTTTCCGTTTTAGCCCCCCTCTTCATACTACAAATCTTTTGGAGAGGCTTTTCGGCGAAGTTGAAACAGTCATCAAGTCCCCTAGCCTCCGCTGCTTGAGTCACGAGTTCAACGATCCACGTATTGAACGCCGTTCTAGAAATCGCTTTCCACTGGTATCATGGTCGGCTTGATATGGCTCGGAAACCGTTTTGTGGGGAGTCTTTAAGTGACTACAGTTCAGCACGATATCATCGCCGAACTTGAATGGCGTGGATTGTTACATCAAACAACAGATCGCGAAGAACTACGCAAATATCTTTCGCAACCTCGCGTCGTCTACGTCGGCTTCGACCCTACCGCAGAATCGCTCCACGTCGGAAGCTTGATTCCGCTGATGCTTCTGCGCCGATTCCAAAAAGCGGGCCATCATCCCATCGCTTTAGTGGGCGGTGCGACTGGCATGATCGGTGATCCCAGCGGCAAAAGCGATGAACGCAACCTACTCTCCAAAGAAACATTGGCACAAAACGTTGCCGGCATGCGCCACCAAATGGAGCAGTTTCTTGACTTCAGCGGCTCCAATGCAGCGAAAATCGTCAACAATTTCGAGTGGATGGAAAAATTTTCTTTCCTCGATTTTCTTAGAGATGTTGGTAAGAACGTTACGGTAAACGTAATGCTCTCGAAAGATTCGATTAAAGGCCGCATTGAACGTCCAGACAGTGGCATTAGCTATACAGAGTTCAGTTATATGCTTCTCCAAGCGTATGACTTTGTCCATTTGGCTCGAACCGAAAGCTGCTTTCTCCAAGCAGGCGGTAGTGACCAATGGGGCAACATAACCGCTGGTATTGACCTTGGCCGCCGCATGTTGAGTAAAGAACTATTCGGCCTTACCTGCCCTCTGTTGCTCACCAGCGATGGCAAAAAAATGGGTAAGTCAGAACGCGGTGCTCTATGGCTAGATGCCAAACGCACCAGCCCTTACGCGTTCTATCAGTACTGGATCAACGTCTCAGACGCCGATGTGCTGATGTGCCTCCGCTTTCTCACCGAACTGCCAGAAGCAGAAATCCAAAGTTTGCAAACCTCACTTCAAACCGAACCCCATTTGCGAGCCGCCCAAAAGAAGTTGGCGCAATGGCTCACTCAATTCGTTCACGGTGAAGAAGGATTGAAGACCGCCCTGCGCGCAACGGAAATCTTCTTCGGCGCTGCTATCGAATCGCTGGATGACACTCAACTGCTCGATATTTTCGCCGATGTCCCGAGTGGTCAAGTAGAACGCAGCAAACTCGAAGCGGGACTCTCCATCATCGATGCGTTTGTTCTCACAAGTTTAGCTAAGAGCAAAGGTGATGCACGACGAACTATTGAGCAAGGGGCTGCCAATGTCAACAATCGTCGCGTGGATTCGATCGAACGCGTTCTCACTCTTCAAGATCTTGCCAGCGAAACCGTATTGGTTCTGCGTTCAGGCAAGAAAAACTATGCGTTACTGCGACTCGTTTAACTCGATTATTGCAGTTCCCCGTAAACAACCTCCAAAATACCCCTCGTAATCAGTTGAATCAAACACTATGCGAATCCTGCTCACCAACGACGATGGAATCTATGCACCGGGGCTTGCAGCCCTCGAGCGACACCTTCATAAACTCGGTGAAGTCCATTTGGTCGCGCCTGCTACCGAGCAAAGTGGTGTCGGTCATTCCATC
>JBILTA010000670.1:0-3259 GCA_044371785.1 Pirellulaceae bacterium
CGCTGGAGAGAATACGTGAGTGCGTCCTCTTGGGTGGCGAATTGTCTTCTTAATTGTTCGGAAGGGAGCCCTTCAAATCGGGCTCCGATGGCGTCGCCATGAACTAACCCCAGTAAACTGCCCAAGATATTGTCAACGCTTGTCGTCATGGCTTGCTTTCTCTATTCGGAAAGATCAGATAGAATCTTATGCTTCGCGAAAGCTACTTTACCAATCCTCAATTAAGCGAAGACCTATTTCATAAAAATCGAAATGTCCTAAACCTCAACGTTTTCTTGAGATTGTTGAAGTGGCATTTAAAGACTTCAACCAAGCAAAGGTGGGTTTCGGGGGAATGCCAAGATTCGAAAGGCGTTGAAACGTCGCAAGCGTCAGGTAAATAAACGGATTGCAAGTGGACTCTCTTTTGATTCTCCAACCATGAAGTCGCCTAGCATCTCCCTGAAACTTGCCGAACTTACGGTGGCCATTTCGGTTGGCGGCTTGGCGGTCATTAGGGAGCTGATAAAGAAAAATCGCCTTTTAAGGCCCTAACATAATACGAAACAAGGTAGCGGAAAATCTAGCATAGGTTCTTGCCGAATTAAGGCTGCTTGTTGATCGGAGATATACATCCCAGGCAGAGGTTGTGTTAGCTCTCTTGGCTTCCGAAAGATCGCCTTTTACGCTGCACTTTCAAGGGCGTACTCGTCGATTAAAGGGGCCATCAATCAGTCACGAAGACATTCCCTTCAGGACCAGAGTAGATGATGCGGTGGCCAGGAAACAGAGTACGATCTTTCGCGATCGTAAAGGTGTGTGACTCTGTTGCGGCTCCATATTTGACGCTGGATTTTGTAGCATCGTTCTTCTGAATGAACTCGTCTTCGGTGGGAAGCCTACCATTCTCAGCCTGATGGTAGAGAACCGAGCTTGCAAAGTTCCTGATTTGTTGTTCTTCCCAATAGAAAGGAATCTCAATAATCAATAGAGTCAGGCAGGTCAAACTTATAACCGTCCGCAGTTGTCGACGCTGTTGAACCAAGCTTAGGATATAGAGGGCGAGCAAAGTGAAGAGCACTGTGGCAAACATTGGCAAAAGACCGCTCGATTCTTCAACTGCAACTTCGCCAGGTGGATGTGACAGATGAATGTCTTCTGAGTGTTGAGCTCCTAATGAGGCTGCGAATACGATGATAGCTAATACGGCAACCATAGGCAAAAAACTGAAGAGCCAATTAACACGCCACACGATGGTAGGCCAACAAAGCAAAAGCGGTGGCAGAAATACACCAACCAAGGTTGCATAGAAGATGATCGAGGGTCCAAAAAATGAGGCGCGAAATGCAAAGCCTGAAAATATGGCGAATAGGAGAAGGGCTGCAAAAACCGCATATCGAGTCCAGATGATGACTGGCGAGTTAAATGGCGGGGTCTCCTTGAGGATACTAATTGCCAGTTCGCGAGGCGGTCCGAGTTCCTCTAAGGCTTGCTCGACGGCTTGTGGCTCTGCCGTGCCAGATCGACAGAGGGCCGCAATTCTCTCCATGGTGTTGTTACGGATTTCATCCAGTATGTCACGTTTTTGCGGCGCTGCGATTTTTAACGCCGTCTCCAGCTCATCGAAGTAGTTCTGTAGTTGTTCCGAAATCAGATTAGTCATTGGCAATATCGCGCATGATCGAGTTGATTGAGGCGGTAAAGCGTTTCCATTCCAAAGCTCGTTTTTGCTGGACTTTTTTTCCTTCTGCAGTCAGGCGGTATACTTTGCGTTTCTTGCCCTGGGGAGGTGTTTCCCACTTGGCGGTAATCCAGCCTTCCCGTTCTAGACGATACAGCAGCGGATAAAGTGTGCCCTGCTTCAACTTAAACTGTCCATCACCTAGATCGCCCATCGATACAAGGATGTCGTAACCATGCATCGGCTTATCGCCAAGCAAAGTAAGGATGACCATGTCCGCGCAGCTACGCACCAATTCTGTTGAAAAGTCGCTTGTTACCATGTCTTACATACTATGTTACACATAATATGCGTGTCAAGTTAAACCGGTTCGGAATTCGAAGATCTCGTCCAGATAAGCATAAGGCTGATCGCCATGAGCCAAAGGGATTCCAAAGAATAGATAATGAGCGCTGTGTGGACCGTAAGCCGATTGTCGTGTAGCACAAGTACCAGGGGCGTGAAGCTTCCTATCAGAAGGCTTACGAGGGAGATCAATCGCCCCAGTCGAGTCGGGGCATTCAGAAGTAAGTGTATGCCAAAGGACAGGATTCCCAGGCCATGGGTATAAACGGCCAAGCGTCCAGCGTTTTGATTGATGATCCAGGCTAATGATTGGATGTCCTCGATATTGGGACCCGTTGCTTGTGCAAGCCATTGTGGTACGACGAAGCCATTGATAAGTGCTGCTAGGATATTGAAGATACTGCCAACTCCATAAAGTAGCAGAGCAGCCAAGACAAAGGGGCGTCTCATTTCTTGAGATATGGCAAGGAAAGTCACGCCAAGGGTTGCTACCAAGATAACGGCGATCATTCCCCCGTGTATGAGGGCGTTTAGGTTGCTGCTGTGGAAATGGCTGGGATGATGGAACATCAAGAAGATGGCTGCTACCGCTGAAACCATTAGCAAAATGCCGATATTTCTTTGGTTCTGCTGTGCTAAAGTCATGTGGTGTATTCTCGTTAGATTGTGGAATAATGTTCCTCGCAGAATAGTAACAGGTGGGCTTTTGGGGATGTAGAAATGCATTGGGCTCCAAGGTCTAGATCGGACATAATCGATTAGTTGTCCGGAGCGAATGGGTGGGATTGTTGGTTGGGGAGAGCTGTGTAAGCAGGGAGAATGGTGTGAGCAGGGAAAACGGTCAGACGAAGTCACGACTTGCGATCATCGAAGCCTATAATCGGTTGGTGTTAAACTCCGATGGAAGAGAGGTGCGTGTTTCGGATATTGTGCGTGAAGCGGATATCGGTCGTTCAACGTTTTACGAGCACTTTGCGAATGCACAGAGTGTTTTCGAGGAAGCGATCTCTCATCCCTTTCGCATTTTTGCAGAGGCTTCCTTGCAGCGAAATCTCAATCAGCTCCGAACGATGGTTGAGCATTTCGGCGAACAGAGGATTCAGGCTCGTTCGCTTTTCATGGATGCCAAGGCCCGTGACCAGCTTGTAAGCGTGCTGGCACGGGAGTACAGGAACCTCTTGGTGAACGAAATTGTCCACGCTGAAAACCGCGAGTGGTTGGCTCTCACGCTTGCTGAGTCGAATCTCGCCATGA
>JBILTA010000671.1:0-3247 GCA_044371785.1 Pirellulaceae bacterium
ATCAATGAAGAAGGGCCCGCATTTGAGAACTACCACTTTGATTGGATAAAGAATTGGGGAGGTGTGTTCTCTTCTCCAGTGGAGTTTGGTGAGCGCGTTGGTAGATTCTATTGGTCCTTGAAGGATTCTCTGGTAAAGACCGCCGACGGCTATCAGCTTGAATTCGATGTTAACGATATCATCGAGATTCAACGGTTGACCAATGGCGATTGGTGGAACGATTGGCTGGGGACCAACATGCCCGCCTTAGTTGTGCGGGGTGTTAGTAGTCGAGCTGTCGAGGCGAAGATTATGGAAGAGATGGCCCAACGCCGAAAAAATTCTCGGCTGGTTGTGGTTGATGCGGGGCATGTGATGCATGAGGATAATGTAGCTGCGACCGCTCGTGTGATCGACGAATTCTTGACGGAAACGGCTTGTCCTATCTAACTGCTTAGCAAGTCGAGGCTTTTGCTCTGGTCTCCCACTCCTTGCTTGTGTTTGAGGAGGAATTTATTCACAATGGGAGTACACTTTGGTGAAATTGAGGCGAAGGAAATCGATATGAAATTGGTAGTTAGTCATTACGTATTTGGAGTATGGTTTGCTCTTGCTACAAGCTTGTTTTCGTTTTTGTCCCGAATAGATGCCGGTGAGTTCAATCCTGATAAAAACATTGGCGACGTTTCACCAGCATGGAAAGATTTGCCTGGAACCGATGGCAAGAAACACTCATTGAGCGACTTGGCCGACAAAGAGGTGGTCGTCGTCGCTTTTACATGTAACAGTTGTCCCTACGCTGTGGACTATCAGGAAAGACTTAAGGAACTCGCAAGCAATTATTCAGCTTCCGATTCAAAGGTGGCCGTTGTGGCGATTAATGTTAATGCGGTGCCGGCCGACTCTTTTGAAAAGATGCAAGAACGAGCTGACGAGGTGAAGTTTAATTTCGCGTATCTGTTCGACGAAAGTCAGCAAATTGCAAGAGACTTTGGCGCAGGAAGAACCCCCGAGTTTTTTGTGCTCAATAAAGAACGCAAAATTGTTTACATGGGTGCGTTCGATGATAACACCAAACCAGCCGATGTGAAGAAACACTATGTTGAGGATGCCATTGTAGCAACCTTAAAGGCTGAAAAGGTCCTTGTCTCAGAAACGCCGCCAGTTGGATGCGCTATCCGCTGGGCTAAAGAACGCAAACGAACGAAAAAGTAGTTTTCATTTTCGTTCGTTGCTGTAAAGAAACGGGTTTTACTTCTCGATGATCTCAAGTTGCGACCTGATCGCGTTGGGCGACAAACCATTGCATCAGGTTTTGATGTGCTTCCGGAATATTTGCGAACTCTTCCACCGATAAAGCTAAAGGCGGTTGTTTTCGATAATTGACTGCATCACGGAACCAAGGGCGATTATATACCATGCTTAGCACGGGCCGAACTTGGTTCGAACGGTTAGCAAGTCCTTGATGTGTTAAGCGGTAGTCCATCAACAGGCATGAACCGGCGGGGCCGAGCGGATCTTGGTGCGGCATGCAGGCCGAGTCTTCCGAGCTCTTGCGGTGACTCCCTTTGACAACGCGTGTTGTTCCCAATTCGCTAGTCATACCGAGCAACGGAAGCAGAACGGTGATTGCGAACGTTGGGATCTGTGTGGACGAATTGTCTTCTGGAAAAAGTGCGGGATGATCTTTATGAACTCGCATGTCGGGAGCTCCAGCGAGCGAAGTGACCGCGGTGAAGCTTCCAAGCACATAATCATCACCCAATAATCTCGTAAACAATTTCTGGAGAAATCTATTGGCATATACTTCAGGGGAATTGAAGGCTCCTTCGATGTCCAATGTCATCATGTAGCGATCATTGCCAACTTTCAACGCGTTCTCTACATGTCCACCCTGCAACAGTGGATCGTATTTAGTCAGAAACTCGGAATGTAGTCGGCTCAGTAAGTCGTTTGAAAAAGCGTTTTCAACGACCAAAGTTCCGAACTCCCTAAATAATCGGGCGGCAACTCGGATCTTCAAGCGGGTCAGTGTACTGCTTGAAAGTGAGGTATCCGATAAACGCACGACTGGAACAGTATCTGGCGCATCAAGAGATTCGATATCATCGCGGAGCTTTTGTACGTCAGCAATCCAGGCTCTCAGCTGTTTATGATCGGGTGACTGCTGGACAGCGAGGTTCCAGTGATCGATGGCGGAGTCAAGATCGAGATCTTCCAGTGCACAATCGCCAGAAAGGCGTCGTAGTTCAGGATGCCAAGGGTTTTGCTCAAGTCCAATACGACATTGCTGAATCGCATCGCTATTGTCACCCTTTTCATATAGTGCGTTAGCATAAAGATAGCGAATTTCGTGGTCGTTTGGATGAATTCCTAAAAATCGTTGTAGAAGACGAGCGGCATCACTGAAATCACCTCGTTCCAAATGGTCACTTGAAAACTTAATCACTCGATTGCGATGTGCGAGGCTCAGTTCATCACAGAGCTTGATTAGGTCATCTGTTCGACGCTTAAGAATTTTTGCGATGACCTCTCGGTCTTCTTTATGTTCGATGGGGAATTTTGCAAAGCTCAGAATATAGGACATTACTCCCAAACTGAGTGAGCCCGGTAGACCCGTTCGCAGATCTTCATGTGAGGCATATCCATGTCGCGCTAATTCCGCGATATAACCATGCAGTAATTGCTTCTGATCGGGCTGAATGGAGACAGCTGAAGGTAGATCGAGCAGTAAAGCGGCGGGACGGGAGCAACCACTAAAAAAGTTGTGCAGCGAGTAGCCGACAGGTCCAGCCGAAGCATCGTCCCAATCGAACAGTATCACGGATTGATCTGTCCGAATCGCTACATTTTTATGCCGTAGATCGCCATGATTAATCGTGTTGGGTAAGCGTTCCAGTGATCGTTGTATTAGGTTTTGCAGCAGCGGTAATCGCAAACTGAGGCGATCTGCATATTTGGCTGCTTCTGTCTGACCCAAGAAATGCTCGGCGCCCACCGAGCCCGGAGGAGTTGTGGTTGCGGTAAAGAAGCGAATAAACCGCTCCGGTAGTTCGCGTGGAGTATCTGTAGGGAGAGAGGTCATCAAGTCGCGGTTCGATGCCGCATGGGCTTGTATTTCCGCATAGATTTCAAGGATTCGCCGGTCGAGGTCGGAGTGTTTGGTTGAAGTGGCTGTTTCACCCTGATGGTCTCGAAGCAATAGAAGTCCATGTTCTTCTGAAAAGGCAAGGACGGATGGCACGTTCGCTGGGAACTGCTTTGCCAA
>JBILTA010000672.1:0-3243 GCA_044371785.1 Pirellulaceae bacterium
AAAGCGGGATTGGTGGGACGGAAGTTGTCGGCGACGTTTGCTTCGACGGGAACCTGCAGCCATTTCCTTCATCCAGCTGAGGCCATTCATGGTGATTTGGGAATGGTGACCTCACGTGATGTGATGTTGGTTTTATCATACAGTGGTGAGACGGAAGAGTTGGTGCGGGTATTGCCCAGTTTACGTCGTCAATCATCATCTCTGATAGCCATCACCAAAACACGCTCAAGTAAGTTGGGGCGTCAGGCGGACCATGTATTGGAGTTAGGGGAAATTCGCGAGGCGTGTAGTTTGAAGCTGGCGCCCAGTTCTAGCACGGCGGCGATGATGGCGATGGGAGATGCGCTGGCTTTGTTAGTGAGCCGTATTCGTGGTTTTGCGACGGAAGATTTTGCAAAGTATCATCCTGGAGGCAATCTTGGTCGGATGTTGATGCGCGCTGAGGAAGCGATGCGTCCGCTCAGCCAATGCCGAGTCGCGACTTGCAATCAAACGGTGCGAGAAATTTTGGTGACCGCGAGTCGACCCGGGCGTCGAACCGGAGCAATTATGCTCACCGATGTTGAAGGTCGTATTTGCGGCATCTTTACCGACAGTGATTTAGCCAAGATGTTAGAGCAACGTCGAGAAGCGATTCTGGATGGCCCAGTTGCTGATGTTATGACCAAACGATTCTTGACAGTACAAAAAACGCAAATGCTCAACGACGCTTTGCAGTTATTGGCACGTTACAAGATCAGCGAGCTGCCGGTGGTGGATGAAGAGCATAGACCGTGTGGCATTATCGACATCACGGATATGGTTGGGATCATCACGGAAGAGAAGTCAACCGCCGATCCTGCAGCGCCACCGCGTATCTTGAAAATATCGTCAATTGAAAGCGAATCAAATTCGTCGGACGAACAGGAGTGTGAGCGTGACAGTTAGCGATCAGCAATTGGCTCGACCGATTGAAATTATTTTGAGTGATGTCGATGGTGTGTTAACGGACGGGCGTATCGTCGTAGACAATCATGGCGTCGAGACAAAGCAGTTTCATGTGCGCGATGGATTGGGGATCAAGTTGTGGCAACAAGCCGGATATCGTTTCGGCTTGATTACGGCTCGCAATTCTCAAATTGTGAAGATGCGGGCGGCTGAGTTGGGAATCGAAATTGTGCGGCAAGGCCAATCGGATAAACGCAAAGCGATGCTCGATATCTTGCAGCAATATGGTTATCGACCTGAGCAAGTTTGTTACATCGGTGATGACTTGCCAGATTTACCTGTACTTTACGAAGTAGGGTTGCCAGTAACGGTGGCCGATGCCGCGATGGAAGTGCGTCAAACGGCTCGTTGGATTACGCAGGCCTCCGGTGGTAATGGGGCCGTGCGCGAGTTGATTGAGCGGTTGTTGCGGGCGAAATCGCGGTGGGATGATTTTGTTCCTACGCCATTGCCACCAGTTAGTTCGAATTAAGGTGCGGGTTATGTCGTAGAGAAGTGGGAATGTTAGAAAGTTAAGTTCTCAGAGTTAAAGTTCTCAGAGTTAAAGTTCGCTGATTCGAAGTTCATAGCAAAGTCGTATTAGGCAAATTGGGCAAGGAGTGAGGCATGAGCACAATGATCTGGGATTACGGGCGAATGCTCGTCCTAGTCAGTGCGGCTGCTCTGATTTACCAATTTACCGCCGTGCCGTTGATTGAGCCTGAAGGTGAAGATGCGACGGTTATCTCCATCGGAACAGCTCCAACCGATTATGTTTACTGGTGGAACGAGATTTTTGAAAAGGATTCGTGGCAACGCAAGGGCCCGAAAGTCTTAGAGACCGAACAAGGCATTCTACTATTCAAAACGTGGGAGAGAGTTGGCGACAAACGTTGGCGTTTGCATCCGCTTACGATTTTACTTCCCTCGGAAGATCATAGTGCGGGGGATGTTGGTAATGCCAACAACGATCGTCCCATCTTGGTCGATGCTCCTGATGGAGCCATCATTCATTTTCGAGATGAGATCGATATCTTCAGCGGTCAAACACCGCCATTGGAAGATGGTCAGTTGATGGGGAAGATTCGAATCTATTCACCAGGTCGTGGGCCGGACCAAAGTGATACTTTAGATATTCGGACTGAGACAGTTCGAATCGAGCATCTTAAGATCTCGACCAGCGAAGAAGTCGATATCCGTTTGGGACGCAGTTATGCACGCGGTCGCGACTTAACGATCCACTTGAAAAAGCGATTGTTATCCAGTGGCCCAACAGGAAATTCCTCGTGGGATGGGCTCGATAAATTGTCGTTGGTTTATGTGGATGAAGTGTATGCCGAGGTGCCCAAGGGGGGACTGTTCGGCGAAACCATTGCCAAGAACATGACCATCCCAGTAGGTGCGACTCCGATCCTCGATCGAAATGCGTTTGTGCAAATCAAGTGCACGGGAGCGTTCACTTTTGATTTCAATGAATCGAAAGCACAGCTGGAAGGTGATGTCAAGATATTGCATCAAGTCGAAGGTTTGCCTACCGATAAATTCGAATGTGCACAATTACGTTTGTACGTGGATCGCGAAGATCAAGTTGCTGGTGGGGCACCACGACCTGAGGGGTTTGTGCCTGGTCAACCGATTGCTATGGGCCCGCTGTTGCTCAAGAAACTCGAAGCTCAAGGGGCATCGATCAGCCTAGATGCCCAAGATCGCTATGTGACATTCGAGATTCCGACCTTGGGGACGCGTGGCGTCGGACGATGGTTGTCGGTTGATTTAATCAAACAGCAAATCAGTTGGATCAATCGGCTTCCTCCTGAACCGCCGCATGCTGAACCGAGTTATTTGAAGCATATGGACATGGAGTTTTGGGCACCTGAGCTTGGCTATCGATTTGATGGAAGTTCGGCTCATTTAGGATGGCTGGCAGCCAATGGGCCTGGCAATGCGGTGTTTAGTACACCTGAGCATGGTAAATGGGAATTGGGATGGAACAAAAGTTTGCAGATGGTGCCAGATGGTCAAGAGTCGCGAGTTTATCTAAAGGGTAACGTGATTGTTCGCAACAAAGAGCAAGGGCGTTTTGAAGCATCCATGATGGATGTTTGGTTGCGGCCTTTGGTGAGTGCGACGGAGGCTCCACAGTCAGGCTTCTTATCCAAGTGGGTGCCCGATCGCATGGAAGCGGTAGGAAATGTGACGATCGATACTCCGCAATTGGTAGGAAAGTTCGTCGAGATGGCATTGTGGTTTGCATATGTGATCGACCAAACGGCACCA
>JBILTA010000673.1:0-3240 GCA_044371785.1 Pirellulaceae bacterium
AAACTTCTTCCCATCACCGTGTGCCATACGCCTCCGCGCATCGCATATTGTCCAGACATGAGTGCTGCTCGAGTTTCTGCACACGTAGGATCGACATGAAAATTGGTAAGTCGAACACTCTCCTGTGCTAGCCGATCAAGATGAGGTGTTTCGATCATCGCATTGCCATGAAATCCGATGTCGCCGTAGCCTTGATCATCGGCAATGATCAAAAGGACATTAGGCTGCTTGGAGTCTGTGACTCTTTCAGCGTCTGCAGGAGCAATCGCCAAGGCTGAGCATTGCGTGGCGAAGTGCATACCAAGGCACAGGGCAAAGATTACGGACATACGAGACCAAACATGGAAAGGGTTATTCTTCATCACTTTCAATCCTGATGTATTCCTGATCAGACCACTTCGCATTGACCACTTTGCAGTGACCAACGGTCTATAAACAAAGCGGCTGGATTTGGGGAGGGACAGTGGTCGGGGACAAGGTTAGTCGCCAGAGCGAGGTGCCGCATCTCCATAGCTACACCGCCCCATATAATACCCAACCTTGCTCTTCGCTGCTTGTATTGGCGGCCCGACTTGAGCAAAATTTCCTGGGAAGACGTTGGACACTATTTCCGATACAGCGACCAACCCTTTTAGTCGACATTTGCTCCAAAAATAAGGAAAAATACGTGGATCGCCGCAAGTGGTTGCAACTTTGTTCAGCAGTTGGTGTCGGCTCGGTCGCTTTTCAACGCTCGCTTGCAGCGCAAGCGGCTGAATCGGGGAAGATTACCAAAGAAATGGTCGCCAATGCCGCCTGGATCTCCCAGCTGGAACTGAGCGAGGAAGAACAAGATGGTCTTGTGCGCTCGCTGCAGCAAATGTCGGACGGTCAAAAAAGTGTTCGGGCTGTTCCGCTGGATGCGGACGTGCCACCTGCTCTCGTTTTCTCACCACACGATTTACTCCCACCCTCAATTTCCACTTCACAAGACGCTAAAGTTACCTACAAGGTGACGCCTGTAACTGTCGATAACGACATGCCTTCAGATGCTGCTGAAATTGCCTTCGCATCCGTTGCTCAACAAGCGGCTTGGTTGCGATCCAAGAAAATCACCAGCGTCGAGTTGACCAAAATTTACTTGCAACGCATCACTCGATATGACACCGTTCTACAGGCCGTCGTAGAACGTCTAGACGAGTCCGCCCTACAAGCGGCTGCTGAGTCAGATCGAGAACTAGCCAGCGGCCAAGATCGTGGATTACTGCACGGCATACCTTACGGAGCCAAAGACCTAATCGCGGTACCACCCTGGCCAACACGTTGGGGGGCGCCAGCTTATCGCGATCAACTTCGTCCAGTAAAAGCTACCGTTGCAGAGCGATTGCAAGAGGCAGGCGCGATACTTATCGCCAAACTCTCCCTTGGTGCATTAGCCATGGGTGATCAATGGTTCGGCGGAACCACACGCAATCCTTGGAACGCTAAACAAGGCAGCAGTGGTTCCTCTGCCGGTTCAGCCTCTGCGGTCGCTGCCGGTTTATGCTCGTTTGCCATTGGAAGTGAAACGTTAGGGAGCATTATCTCTCCCTGTCGTCGTTGTCACGTCACAGGGTTACGCCCGACGTTCGGGCGGGTATCACGCGCGGGCTGTATGACACTTTCCTGGAGCATGGATAAACTAGGCCCTATCGCCCGCACAGCAGAGGATTGCGCTATTGTCTTATCCAAGATCGCGGGGCATGATTCCAATGACCCTTCGACGCGCGATCGTTCTTTTGTCTATCCGCTGGAATCCGATGTGACGCAATGGAGCATTGGATATGTTGCAGGCTCACTTACAGCAGGTGAACAGCAATGTTTAGATGCCCTAAAGAATGTTGGAGCGAAAACAGTTGAAATCAAATTGCCCGATCGTTTCCCCCTCACTGCAATGGTCTCGACTTTAGATGTTGAAGCGGCAACGAGCTTTGACGATCTACTGCGCACAGGTCCATTGCGTGGCTTGGGAGCTTGGCCAGCAATTTTCAGAGAGGGGCAATTCGTGCCCGCTGTCCATTACTTGCGCTGCAACCGCTTGCGAACCGAACTGGTGCGTGAAGCGGAAGCGATCTACCGTTCTGTGGACGTTGTTATTGGCAGCGACGATCTACTGCTGACCAATTTGAGTGGACATCCCAGTATGATTGTAACTGCTGGCAAAATGGAACGTCGCGGCCATCTTCGCCCCTGGCCGGTAAAATTAACCAGCCGTTTTTGGGGCGAAGATCGCTTATTGACTGTGGCCGCTTGGCTGCAAAAACAAGTCCCCCCGACCCCAAACGCACCCGCCGATTTTGGTTGGGACGAGGATTAAAGCGACTTGCGACCTCCCTGGTGGTCCACTTTTTCGTACAATATGCGGGTCACAAATCAATTTACTTTTGGCGGAATGGATGGATTAAATGCGTTTGATCGGAACGCTTGAAGGTCGCAAACGGGCGGAGGTTTTCGTCGCCTTTTTGATCTCACAGAAAGTTCGTACCGTCGTCGAGCCACAAGCGGGCGCGACGGATGTCTACGAAATCTGGATTTGCGATGAAGATCAAGTCCCAAACGCCAAAAGCGAACTTGAACAATTTCGCATTACAACCGATTTGACCAAATACGAAGAATCTCGTCGCAAAGCAGAAGAGGTTCTCCGCGAAGAACAAAAACGCAAAGCGGCTGTAGCCAAAAACATGCAAAAGGTGACCTATAACGCGGGTCCAACCAGCAACTTTTGGCCTCCTCCTATCACCCTGACATTGATCGTCATCGCATCGATCGTATCGTTGATTACAGACTTCGGCAGTCCATCCAGAAACAACAGTCTGGGTACCACCCTCAACAATGAAATCCTCTTTTTGAATCCTAGCTACTTTGTTGAACATCCCGATGAAATCAATCACGTCAAAGCACCGGCAAGTTCCATCATGCAAGGTGAATTCTGGCGCATCATAACGCCAATTTTTTTGCATTTGCGACCCATGCATTTGTTGTTCAATCTGCTGGCCGTCATTCCGCTTGGACGATTGGTGGAACGGAGCGAGGGAAATCTGCGCTACGGCTTATTTATTTTTGCCGCCGCTGCAATCCCCAACTTGCTGCAAGGTTTGTTGCCGCCTGAATATTTTGGGAACCCGATGTTCGGTGGCTTGTCGGGAGTCGCTTACGCACTCTTCGGATTCCTATGGGTCAAAACAAGTTTACAACCTCAAATGGGTATCTACTTTCCGACCT
>JBILTA010000674.1:0-3238 GCA_044371785.1 Pirellulaceae bacterium
TTGATGCGATGGAAGATTGGCAACTCTCCAGCCGCGAATCGCTCACCGACTTACTCTTCACCGAAGGCCAATCCCGCGAAACCTATAACGTCGCTACCTCGAATATGTTTGCGAACTGGGAAAATGGGGTTGGGAATTTGCTGGGAGATAAGCCGGAGCGGACGGGATGGGAGAATAACGCGATCGTTGCCGGGACCGTGGCTTCTGATTCAGTCGGCTCCCACCGTGAACTTCGATTTGGTTATTTCTTCGATGAAACTCTAGACAGCGAATCGTCTGATAGTGATCAGCAACGATCCGACCTCCCAAAATTACCTAAGCTTGGTGAAAACGGTTCGAAAGTTTTCCAGTCATACTATCCCAGCTTTTCGGCGGGAGATTACACGGATGCAGAAATGGTCGCATACCGAACTGATTTGCTGGAGAATATTGCACTATTGAAGCTTGCCATAAATGAAGTTCGGGAACGAATATCTGGCATAAACTACGCGGTGGGAAGCCGTGGGGCCATACATTTACCGGAAAGTACGAGAACTGAGTATCTTGCCGAAAGAAAGTTACTAACTACTCTACTTGAAAAGCTGGACGGACAACTTTCCGCGGCTCTCGCGACGGAATACGACCTAGTACATACAATCAACGAACGCAGGCTAGAAGAGTTTTGGAAAACTCACGATAAGGTGAGTTATTCACGACGCGGATTACCTCCCGGTCTACTTCTTAAGCCCTCGGAATTAGATGCAAATGTTTCGTACTATCAGACCCAGATAGCAATTGAAGTGTTGACCTTGGGTCTTGGTAAACTTGCACATTTACGACATCTTTCCAAAGCACGCTTAGCGGCAAAAGCTAACCAGGAAGTAATTGAGCATGTTGACGAATTAGTTAAGTTAATGGATGATGCGACAAAGGGTGGTTCAACTGGATTTCTCTCCCGATCCGCGAGGGTATTAACCGGGAATAGTTATTGGGATGAAGCGATTGAGAACCTTGATGAACTCGCTTCATTCGAGAAGAGAATGGTTGATCTAAAATTCGAGGTCAAGCGAATTGCTGCGCCAGGTGGAGGGTCAGGGGTTGATGGAGTCAATCGAATAGTCTACCTTGACCCTCAAACAGCCACCCGCTTGACGTTGTATCATGAAATGCGACACGTCGAGCAATACTCACGAATGGCAAGCAGTGGACTAGACGCCATTCGTCTGAAGGAGCTCGCCCAAAGTGATCGGTTTACATATCACGCAATTCTTGCATATCTTGAAGAGGGCGTATTGAGATACGAGAAATCGCTATTTGGCGGGAATGATGAGTGGTATAGAAGAATTGCTGAACAGGGCTGGACAAAGAAGTATAGAAATAAATACCGCTTTAGTCTGAGTTTTAAGGCAATAATCGATCAAATACCGTGGAAAGTTGGAGAATTCTAGATGTTTATCAGTATGGCATATGTCGTTAAACCAAAACTGGAATTGATTAAGTCAGTAAACGAGCTGAATCAGGATTTGGCTAATTATTTTTCAAACACCATATTGATCGTCCGAAATGACGAGCGACGAATTTATGGTGCTTTTGCGGAGGCTGATTGGGTCGCACATCGAGTCGCAGAAGTGAAAAACTTTTTCGTAAATTACCTCCAACTAGACCAGCTAGACTTAGACCATGAAACCAAGGAAGAAATAAGTCGACTTCTGGGGCATTCTGACAAAACAGATGAGATTTTTGACCGTTGGTGGACAATTGAACGAATTGAGGATATCATAACTTTCAATAACAAACAAAATTAATCATTGTCAATAAATAACATCGCGTATGAATCGTTCGCGGCGTCAATTTCGTAAGTAGACAAATACAGTGAAACCCATGACCCGCGCGCGATGTTGGGGCAAATAAGTAGTCTAGCGCGATCCCATATTCTTTGGTAGACCATTACTTAATACAAGAGCCTAGAACCACGATGGTCGCAGAGTCTTGTATAAAGGGAGTTTTTACCGGTGAGTTGTCATGGCGAAGTCTGATAGAGCGTGACCGGCATTCCGCATGCTAGCACGCAAGTGTAAGTGGTGCATAAGTTTCAGTGAGCGTTCTGTTCGGGTGCACGATTTCCGTTTGTTCTTTGATTCTTGTTTGCTGAAACATGGCCCAGTAATCGCTTTGAAATGCTGCTCGAGCATTGAGCATACTGCGAGCACTTTCCAATTTCCATCTCATGCCGCTTCGCTCCATGCGATCCGTGAGCGTTCGGCCAAGTACATCTTGTGGAGCGTGGTAGGCTCGATGGTTTTGTTTCCTTTCACTCAGGAGCTAAACCATGGATCGCTCTACCGTTTCGAGCAAAGCCGAGTACTGGCAACGGATTCTTGATGAGCAGCGACTCAGCAAGCTCAGTGTTGCGGCCTTCTGCTCTCAGAACTCAATTTCCGTCCCATCATTCTACCAATGGCGAAAGAAATTACAGCCACCACAACCTTCTGTCACTTCGCAGTCGTTGGCACCCGTTCGAATCGTACCAACCGCAACGCCTGTTTCCGAGCAGTCTATTCAGATCATGACACCCAGCGGCTTTTCCATTCGCTGCAATACATCCGTCGACGCTCGTAAACTCAAGCAGATCATCGAAGCCATTGAAGTGGCTGAGCGAGGTGATGCGTGCTAAGTATCTCTGCTCAAACGCGAATCTACATCGCTGTGGAAGCGACTGATATGAGAAAGGGCTTCGATGGATTATGCGGGCTCGTATCAAGCACACTCCATCAAGATCCTCTCTCGGGCGCTCTGTTCCTCTTTCTCAACAAACGTCGTGATCGAATGAAAGTACTTTACTGGGATGGAGATGGTCTAGCGATATGGTATCGTCGGCTTGAGCAAGGGACCTTTCAGGTTCCGTTGCGTCAAGGCGATGCATCGTCTTTTGAAATTCGAAGCGACGAGTTCACGATGCTTCTTCGAGGAATCGATTTGAGCAGTGTTCGGCGTCGCAAGCGGTTTCAGCTGGCGAGCTAGAGTCTTTGATTTAACAGCCCAAGTTCTAGTGTGTGTGCCTGGAGGATAGATGTCATCTTCCAGGCATTTTTTATGAAAAAAAACTGCTGTTCTATGGGAACTTTTTGGCGGATCAGTCGTTAGATAGGTATGGATGAAAAAGACCTTCTAATCAAACAACTACAAGCTCAACTGCAAAGCAAGGATGAGCAGCTCAATCGCATGCTTGCGAAGCTGCAAGAGGCCTCGCAGCAGCACG
>JBILTA010000128.1:0-10371 GCA_044371785.1 Pirellulaceae bacterium
ATTCGCCTGCATTCACAATGGAAACGCGATACCTCAAACAATAAAGTATCGCGTTTTTTTCGTTCCTTTCACTCCCCCACCGGACTGCAGGAACACGATCGGATTTTCCTTGCCGCAACGATCACCGCGGAAAACATTCTCGATTTCCAAGCGGCCGTTGTAAGACTCAATGAAGTCGATTTACGGCCGGAAATTAACGGCAATTCGTTTATCGTCGAGTTAACATCTCACCTGCAGTTGTTTAATCAGCTTCAAGTCGAACTCCCCCTCGCATCCTCCAATAGCGTTTCGGTTTCTTCGCTTTGGCCCCCCGAAAACTTGGCCCTGGAAATACACCCGTCACAAAAAACCGATTAGAGTATTACCATTCCAACCCCTTCCTCACACCGCTTCCATTTTGAGCTTGAACAGGAATTTGACGCATGTTGACTCATAGCTCTTATTGCAGAAACTTACTTTCCATTTTCGGAATCACTGCAACACTTTGCTTGGGTTCATGGGCAAGCCCAACCTCTGCTCAGGAAACCGTATCCGTCGATCAACTGGTGGCCATGCAACTGGACGCCGATCCTTTGAAGGAAGGTTGGATTCGATTATTTGATGGCCAATCACTTACCGGCTGGGAAGCTGCTGGTAAAGCAAATTGGCAAGTAAAAGATGGGACAATTGAAGTAAGCGAAGGGGAGGTGGGCCTTTTGGTAACCACTTCACGCTGGCACAACTACGAGCTGCAATTCGAGTTTCAAAGCGACATCGAAACCAACAGTGGCGTCTTTCTACGCACCCCTTCTCGGCCAACAAATCCAGCTGTGGATTGTTACGAATGGAATATTGCTCCATTGTCGAATCCATTTCCCACAGGAAGTTTGGTCGCTCGCACTCGAATCGATGCCACTCATGAAATGACCTCGGATCCTAAGCGCTGGTACACCGCCAAATTGCGATTGGTCGAAGGTGAAGTTACCGTGTGGATCGATGATAAAGAAGTGCTCAAGTATGTTGATCCTAAGCCACTGGGTGCCGGCCACATTGGTTTGCAACATAACAAAGGCCGCGCCGCTTTTCGCAACATTCAAATTCGTCCGCTCGATCTCCCGACACTTATTCCGCTCAAGAGTTTCGAAGACTGGATTACCTCCCAAACAGGCGATGGAAAGTTCGAACAACTAGCTGATGGATCATTGCGAATCGAAGGTGGCAAAGGTCAAATCGAAACCAAACAACTCTACGGCGACTTCGTATTGCAAATGGAAGGAATCTTGGATCATGACAAATCGAACTCTGGATTATTCTTCCGCTGTATCCCCAACGATCCACTCAACGGCTATGAATGCCAACTCCACCAAGGTTTTCTCGACGGCGATCGAACCAAGCCGGCAGATGGCGGACTAGGGGGTATCTTTCGTCGTCAAAACGCAAGAGCCGTTCTGGGCGAACCACTGAAGCCATTCTTTGTAACCGTGGTCGCTCAAGGACCTCATATCGCCACTTGGGTTAACGGCATTCCCATCGCCGATTTTACCGACACCAGAAAAGAAGATCCTAATCCCCGTAAGGGCCTACGCGTTGCCCCTGGCTCTTTGATGTTCCAGGGCCATGATCCCACCACAAAAATCACCATCACCTCATTGCGAGTCTTGGGCCTGTAACTTACTGGAAATCAATTGACGCCTTGCTAGCATTCACTTGTCAAACTTTGACGATTACACAGAATTCTCTCAAGACACCGAGTTTCCTATGCCGATTAGCTGAAAGGACGTAGCTCGCGTATGCAGAAACTGGATTGGGAAGGATTCCATTCATGTTATTCTCCTGGGTTAATAAGAACTCCTTTGCCATAGCCACCCTGCTTTTGCTTAGCATCGTAAGCAATACGGGCTGTTCCACCTTGGTATGGAACAAGAACAAGAGTCAGTTTGACACGACGGCTTTAAAAACCGAAGGTTATGACATTCGTGCTCTGAGTTCGCAAAACGCTCTGGCAACCTTACCCCCTTCAGACAAACCGTCGATCGTTTTGGAAGTGCACCACAACGGTCGGCATATGGAACGAATTCCACTTCCAACGGATCGCCCCTGGTTCGTACAGGATTTGATTACTGAAGCTGAAATTCAAAAGCGTATCGGCGTCACCGATATTCGCATTATTCGACCTGTTGCCCCTCCAGGGCCACCACTTGTGCTTGATGTGCCCGTGTCAGCTGACGGCAAAGATGTGAATGCGGGCCAGAATTATTCTCTCTGCCCTGGTGACATGGTAATCGTAAAGGCCAACAACATGGGCATCTTTGAACGAATGGTTCCGCCATTCTTCCGCGGCGGCGAACTGTAAAGCGGGCGACGATAGATTGCGTAACAATGACTGGGGCCGCTTGATGCGGCCTCATCCGTTTCATTGCCTTACGCTTCGCGCCAGCTCAACGTCCATCGGTTTCTGAACAACGCGAGCATCAAGCCGATAAGTCCGCCGGTGAAAAGAATCGTCGCTGCAAAATATCCAGCGACCTGCAACCAGTCTCGCATAACCTCATCGGGCATTCTTCGAGAGTTTCCTGTTAGATCAAATGGTACGCTCAGGCAAGCAATCATCGGACTCGTCACCCCGCTCCATCGTGTCGCATCCACGAACTCTTCGTTCAAACTAAATGCTTCTGCAATGCCCCATACGGCCAATGGGAGAGCGTACATCACCAGCAATATCAGATAGCTAACCATCATCGCGACGGATGTTTTCCTCATCACGGACGAACAAAACATCGCAACAACTGAGTTGGTAACGCAGCACGATACGACAATTGCGACATAGGTCAATAAGTTGGGCCACTTGGTGAAATAGTTATCGATGTCCGCCAGGCTATTGAGTATCGTGGCCAACAGAAAGGGCCACAACAAAAACATCGTCAATACAAACGAGACTCGCAATCCAGCCAATAACTTACCCCAAAAGATCTGCCAAGGCGTGATCACTGTCGTCAACAACAAGTCTAAGGTCTGTCGTTCACGTTCGTTTGTAATGGAACCAGCCGAAAAAACGGGGGCCACTAGTACATTGAAAATGATCACATAGATCATATAAACGCCTGTCAGCTCAGCACGAATAAACAATAGCCAAGCCATCAATGGCACCGCTAAGATCATACTGATTTGAATGACCAAACGGAGCATCAACGTTCCCTGACTAAAGAGCTCAGCGTGCATTTCTTTGTCATAGATCGGATTGACATTCTCCCCCATCAGGCCAGGCCGCCGAGGAGGCGCAAAGAGACGGTCTGGAAACTGCTCGCGATTGATGACTAATCCTACGGAGTTCTCTTGTTCGCGGTCCAAATCGATTACTTCTCCACCACCGCTGCCAACATCGGGTGGATACAACAGGCGATTCGCCGTATTCTGGCACAACAGAAAGGTCGCCACTAAAGCGGCTGCAGGCAGTATCGAAATCGACAAGAGCAAACGGATCTGGCCTTGATTCGCCAATCCCAGCCAAAATCCAACAGCCAAAATCACCAACGGCAAAATGACCAGATAGCTGACCACCAATGACGCTGCCGTACGTCGAAAGTAGCTGCTGCACGTTAAACCGATCGCCCCAAACAAAATAGCAGAGACCATCAGGCCAATGTAAGCTGCGAAAACTTCATAAATCGATACGCCACCTAACGGCAAGCAAAGTATAACCGTGGGTAACGAGCCGATAATGAGCATCACTAAATGCGTCAGTGATGCCACCATCTTTCCGAACACAATCGCAATAGGACGCAGCGGACTGGCTAACAGCATTTCATACGTCTTACGTTCCTTTTCGCCGCTGATCGCCCCCGCCGCGAAACTGGGAGCCATCAACGATGCCAAGACATACTGCCCAACAAAAAAGAAATCGACCAAACGCCTTGCTGCGGAAGATTCGTCCGTCAAATCGATACGCGTCTCTCGCGGATACGCGATCAAAACTACCGCTGCTAACGCCAACTGATAAACCAACATCAGCGCGAAGGAACGATGAGTTCTCAAATTGGTGATCAACTCCCGCTGCATCACGGGATTCTCAAAAACAATCATCCGCTGACCTTATCTCATGCTGCCAGACAATCTTCGCCACAGGTGCCTTGGGCACCTGTGCATCAAACTAACATGCTCAACTCGTCAACGCAAAAAGAAGAAGCCCATCTCCCGAAATTTTCAGGGGATGGGCTTCGAAGTTTCAGAGGGACCTGCCGTAAACAGCCGATTCCCTAACTCATATTTAATTTCAAGCCGTTTCTTTGCGAACGGGAACTGCTTTGTGATGGGTCAACTTGCCGGTCGCTGGATCCACATCGATCATGAAGCTGGTTCCCTCTTGTTGTTCGGGAAGATCAAACATCAGATCTAACATCACCTCTTCGACAATGCTTCGCAGACCGCGTGCTCCCACACCCTTTTCCAAGGCTCGACGAGCAATCACTTTCAACGCAGCTTCCGAGAAACTGAGTTCGCAGTTCTCCATCGAGAACAAGGCTTGGTATTGTTTGATCAAGGCGTTGCGTGGATCGGTCAGAACTTTCACAAGTCCTTTCTCGTCCAATGGGGCCAAAGCGGAGACCACTGGAAGACGACCGACCAATTCTGGAATCATACCGAATTCCAAAATATCATCGGAAGTCACCTGTGCCATCAACTGGGCTACGTCCGCTTCTTCGCGGTACGAAGAAAGTTGATTGAAGCCGAGAGTCTTGCGGCCAAGTCGCTTGCGAACAATGTCATCAATCCCGGCAAACGTTCCACCCACAATAAACAAGATGTTGCTGGTATCGAGTTGAATGTATTGCTGCTCAGGATGCTTACGGCCGCCCTGCGGAGGAACGTTAGCAACTGTACCTTCCAACATCTTTAGCAAAGCTTGCTGAACGCCTTCGCCTGAAACGTCGCGTGTGATCGAAACGTTCTGGCTCGTCTTGCCAATCTTGTCAATTTCGTCGATGTATAGAATTCCACGCTGAGCGGCTTCGATGTCGAAATCGGCTGCGTGCAGAAGCTTCAACAACAGGTTCTCAACGTCTTCACCCACATAACCTGCTTCGGTCAAGGTGGTCGCGTCACCAATTGCAAAGGGAACATTGAGCATCTTAGCCATGGTTCGAGCCAAGAGCGTTTTACCGCTACCGGTTGGCCCTACCAACAAGATATTCGATTTTTCAATCTCAACATCTGAACCGGCCCAATCCGCTGACAATCGTTTGTAATGATTGTGTACAGCCACAGCCAAAACACGTTTGCTGAATTCTTGGCCAATGACATACTGATCGAGATGTGTAACGATTTCGCGAGGCGAAGGTATCTCGTTGAAGAGCTTTTTGCTCGGGCCTCGTCGCTTCTGTTCTTGATCCAGAATCGACTGGCATAACTCGATGCACTCACCGCAAATATAGACATCGCCCGGTCCTTCAACCAAAGGACCGACATCGCGGTAGCTTTTGCGACAAAACGAACAAAACGCATTCTTCTTGGTTGTGCCACCGCCGTTCCTACGACCGGCCATGACATCTTTACCTTGAGGCATACACGACTCCTTAGCTTCTGCCGCAACCTGTTGTCTGGGCTGAGCCTTGCTCATCAGTAACAACAGCCTGCGAACTTAATCACGCAGTGGGAGCTCGAGTCGTCTCGGTTGCCAACCATCGGACATCAGTGCCGTTAGTTCAGCATCCGAGCCGGGGCGTCCGTGTCCGCGGAGTCGAGCATGGAAGATTATCATAGCTGGTCGATCCGGTCTCCCAGACCGGCAGAGAAAGGGGCTCAGTCAATGTCCCCAGGTGGAGTTGTTACGTTCACCTGAAACACTGAGTTCGAAAACTTAGGTATCCGTTCGCAAATTCGATGGTCGCGAGTTCGCCGACCTCTCACCTGACGGAACACCTTTTGAATCCCCTTTTCTTCCCAACACAGCCTCTATGTTTCGGAATTCCGCTTCGTTGATGTCACCCTCTCGCCGCATTTCTTCGAAATTACTCATGGCTTCTACCGTGAGGTTCTCCGATTTTCGTGACCAATCGCGCAAACTTGACACCCAGCAGTACGCTAACCCAACTACGACTGCTAAAAACGCCAAACTCAACGCAACTTGAACAATCGGATTGCCAAGCACTTCCCACATGGCAGTTACTGCGACTCCACCAAAGCGATCTAACAAAACTCCGCCTCATCCTACGCGCACAGCCACCGAAAAGTCCAGCAATTTAACCCAGTTTTTACCCCCCAATACGGAACCATCCCCGGCACTTCGATCCTCCATAGATGTTCTCTAATCGGAAAAGGACTAAACTACACCCTGCAGACGAGAACAGCACTTCGCCCTTGATACAGATGTGCGATGACCTCAATGACTTCTTGAATCCCCCCTATTAAGTTACAGCTCTATTAGGTTACAGCCATGCATCGCGAACATTTATTGCAAGCCGTTTTGGGACCAGGTGTCGTCGCCATTCTTCGGACTCAGCTTTCCATCGACCTCGTGCAACTCGCCCAGGCGCTGCAGGCGGGTGGTATCCAAGCCCTGGAAATCACCTTTACCATGCCGAAGGCCCTAAGACAGCTGGAACATCTAGCGGACCACATGGGCGATTCCATGGTCATCGGCGCGGGAACCATCCTCGACCCGGAAACCGCGCGGGCCGCTCTACTCGCAGGGGCACAATTCATCGTCTCCCCAACCACCGATCCCAAGACGATCGAGATGGCTCGCCGCTATGACAAACTTTCGTTCCCAGGTGCGTTCACCCCAACCGAGATTCTCACCGCTTGGCAAGCTGGTGCGGATGTCGTAAAGATCTTCCCGTCCGACTTTACCGGTCCAGAATACTTTCGCTCCGTTCTTAGACCACTTCCGCAAATTCGCTTGATGCCAACTGGGGGTGTCGATCTGCAAACCGCTGGAGCTTATCTCGACGCTGGAGCGTGCGCGGTCGGGGCTCTCGCATCCTTAATGCCTCCTACCTTGCTCGAACGAGGCGACTACGCCGGAATCACCTCTTTAGCCCAACAGTTCGTCCAAGTCGTGAAAAACAAGCGTGAGGCCTCTAGCCTCTAGTTTCAAGCCTCACTCACGTTGTGCGGAAGCGGGCGCCGAGCCACAAAGCGGGAAGGATCAGTAGTGATATACCGGCTCCCCAATAGGGTCCCATCCACCAATAAGCAACAAACGCATCCAACAAAATTAAACTCAATAACGCTTGCTTAACGGCTAGCTGCATCGTGACCGGCGAAGTTTGGCGAATTGCCAACCACAATCTCTTTACAATCAACGCTCCACACATCGCAACCAGCACACTATAGGTCGCATTTGGTTTTAATTGCAGACTATACGCCAACCAATTCGGCAATAGTGCGTGTGCAATTAAAGCGCTGATCATCAAGCTCGCACCAAAGATCAAAAGCGTTGGGCTCGGTTTCTGCTCTGCTTCCCTGCGTGCGAACCAAGTAACACCCGCCACATAAACGGTCATCGTTACGGCGATCGCGTAAGAAAATGGCACCGCATAATCACTGGTCCAGCCACCAACAGCCACCACAAATTGGACGGCAAACAACCAGTGAAGGCCGCGACATAAGCCCATCAGCCAAGGTGCCACGAGCGTGTTCTTGAGTGGCCCATCATAAAGGACGACAGCCACCATCACACCGATACAGAGGGGCAAAACATTCAACCAACGTTCCGGTTGCACTGAGAAAATCGCTGCCGCACAACCCATAGCGGCAAGCAGCAATAAGCCCCAACCCGCGATACCAGCCTGTTGCAGCGATATAGCCCCCGAAGCCAGCGGGCGCTGACTCCGCTGCTGCCGATCCTTCTCGATATCGAACCAATCGTTCAATATCATCCCAGCCCAATACATGGCCAAGGAGATCGGCAACAACAGCGCTATACTGCGCGCAGGATACTCGCATTGCGTGATCGCGACTGCTGTCAGGGCATCCGCGATCAACGTCATCGACGTGGGTAAACGAATCAGTTGCGCCCAAAGCTTCCAACGGGGCGCGGCTTTCGTATCACTTTCCATTCAATTTTTGAATGTCTGCTGGCAATGACTTATCACTGATACCAATCGCACCACGACCTTCCTGCAAACGAATCTCGACGTCCAATTGTATGTCTTCATGATCCACTTCCCAAAACTTCTTCATGTCGTCTGCCGATAGCGGTTTCATCGAACGCACAAGGCGGAAACCGACACCTCGAGCAGGGTCCGTGGTCAACCACCATGGGCTTAAGGGAATGTTTGGATCTTCATCTTTCCAATCTTCGTCGTGTGAACCTAATCGGGAAGCACTACGCACTTTCTCCGCATCAAACTCCCAACTCCCGCCGCGCACTGTTCGCGGATAAGCAACTGTGGGCCACTTGATCACTGAAACGCCATCATGCTTCTTGCCAACCAACGACTTATAGCCTTCCTCACTATATTGATCCACCGTCCACTCGGCTACGTTGCCATGCATATCATGCAACCCCCAAGCGTTCGGCTTCTTCGTTCCTACCGGCTTGGCGCCAGCATCCGCATTGGCAGAAAACCAAGCATACTCTTCTAGTTCCGAAGCATCATCTCCGAAAGAATAGGCAGAGTTGGAACCAGCGCGAGCCGCATGCTCCCATTCCGCTTCTGAGGGCAATCGATATTGCTCACCCGTGATACCCGACAACCATTTTGTGTACTGCTTCGCCGCAAACTGAGTCATCGTAATGGCAGGTTGCTGTGGATCTTCTCCATACTCGAATGTAAACGAAGGTTCGTACAAAGGAGTTGGAGCCGTGACCGCATCCGCCATTTTGTCTTCGGTCACTTTGCGCATACCTTGCGTCTGAAACTTTTTGAAGATGTTGTACATCCCCATAAACTGTTTGTATTCAGCCCAAGTCACTTCGCATTTGCCAACCCAATAAGGCTGCAGTTCCACTTCGTATTGCGGACCTTCATCTTCACTGCGTCCCTCTTCACCATCGGGACTGCCCAATTTGCTAACTCCACCAGCCACCGGAATCATTTCAAAGGAGACTTCCGTCCCGGGCATCGTTACTTTGTAGGGAACCATGAACTTGCCGTCGACTTCAACAAATGGCCCTTCAGCAGGTTTCGTCGTCGACCAGCCTGTGGCTTCGCTTTGCGCCCCTTCATCACCAAATGTGGTTTGGCTTACAACCCCCAAACAACCCAACGCTATTGCCAAACACCAGCTCAAACTCTTCGTCATGATTCAACCTATTTTCAATCTAAACGCAATCCCAAAGGCTTGCGCACTACATATAGTTCATTTGGCGTAACCCGCTTTTCATTTTACTTCCCCACTGCGACAGTCCGCAGGGGGTAACGCCACTTCTATCCCAAAACTATGGTGGGAAAGACGTCTAAAATAGGGGTAAACGCTTCCAAACCGCGAAACAAACGCACACCAAACTACGGCTGATTCGCTTGGCCATTAAGAACGATTGTCAGCACGATGGTAATGCCTGTCGCAACTAAACTGGCCAACGACAACCGAGTCTCCCAAGGCAATACATCCAACAACACTTTGTTCCCGGTGATATACGGAAGCCCTTCTTCATTTCGCTCTTTGAATTCCGGTACAGAGATATGGCGAATCAAGAATCCAACCACAATGCCAAACCAGACAAACCAAAAGACAGCCGATACCGCACCGAGCTTCCATCCCAGCGCCCAGGCATTCCAACCACAACACCCCATTGCGATCGGCAACGCAACTAATGCTTGATTCCTTAATCCCATAATCCACTACTCAAGCAATCGGTCTCTAAGCAACAACCAACCATTAAAATCCATCGTCTGGGCGAGACCCCAATACAACTTCTAACGCAACACGGGCTCCTTCTCGAATCACCACCATCTTCACATTGGCGTTCGGGCCGGCTTCACCAATCAACCGCTTAAGCGTCATATGGTCTGGTACTTGTGAGCCATTGAATTCAACAATGCGATCACCCACTTCGATCCCCGCTTTAAGCGCTGGCGATTCTCCATCCAACGGAATGCCGCTCACTACAGCCCCCAGTCCAGTGCGAGTCTCTTTCAGCTCCTGATCATCCTCAACATAATCAGCCAAGCGCACGCCGAGCCAACCGCGTTCGACCAAACCACTGACCAACAAACGCTCATAAACCGTTTTCGCCACATTGCTCGGAATCGAGAAACTTATACCGCGATAAGAATCACCCACAATCGCCGTATTAATACCGATCAGCTCACCGCGTGAATTGATCAACGGCCCACCACTATTACCTGGATTTACGGCAACGTCACTTTGCATCAAATCACGATAAACACCTCGATCGCGATCACCTGCCACCAACTCAAATCGATTTCCCTTCAAGTCCGTGCGATG
>JBILTA010000129.1:0-10359 GCA_044371785.1 Pirellulaceae bacterium
GAAAGGGAACACTAATTGGCACTAATTTCCACTAATAAGATGCGCATGATCCTCGCATGCTGCAATAGTGGTGCTCATCAGAACTTGCGTTCGCTTTCTGGGCTATCGCTACGCTTCTGGCTTATGGGATTAGTGTCGATTAGTGCAGATTAGTGTTCCCTTGCCGAGCGACACAGTCAATCACTCTGAGCCGTTTTGTTGCTTAATCTCATTGTATGTGGGGTCGTATCTGCTGTGGTGATGTCAGTGGAGTTCTTTGGCAGTTTCATAACCAGTTGTTTACGACCAAGGATGAGCGTTTGGCTTCTTGGCTAGCGCAGCGGGGCAATCAAGTTCTCGAAATCGAGTTTCAGCTGTGGATCGGGTTTATCCGGTCCCAGTTCTTTGTAGAGTAAGCTCGGTTGGATATCGCGACTGTTTTGATATTTGTCGCTCGAGTATTCAAAAATCTCTCCACAAACCTGGTGGTAAAAGATCTGACAGATCTGCACTTTGGGATAAATGCGAATCGGTTGAACGGCGAACATTTCCAGCGTCCAATAACCGCGAAAGCCGATATCCCCGAATCCCGCCGTCACGTGCACGAATAAGCCAAGTCGGCCGATCGAAGAACGGCCTTCAATTTGCGGTACCAAATTGTGAGTCTCGGTATATTCGCAAGTGCGAGCCAAATAAAGCTGGTTTGGGCTGAGCACAAGTCCTTCGTCGGGGATGTGTAACCGACGGAAACGGTTCGGCTGCTTCAGGTCCAATACAACCTCTTCGTACACCAACAGTTCGTTGTGTAGCGTCAGGTTGTAGCTGTTGGGGTTGAGTTGATTGGGTTGGAAAGGATCGATCTTGATATCGCTGCCCAGCCGACGTCGAATCTCTTCACCAGTCAGGATCATATGCAGGACCTAGCTTGAAAGTAAGAAAAGCTTCAGGAGCGTCGCCAGGAGGCCGACCTTCACAAAGTGTCCAGTCGAAAGCGACGTTGTCAAGTTGATTCTACATCCGTTACAGTTTGCAGCGTCGTATACTGAAGATAGTCCGAATGTGCTCTTGCCGCTTTTTTGGAGATCGTCGATGGCCAGTCAATGGGATGGACCAGCGCGTTTGCCCGCCGATTTTTCTGGAATGGTACGGCTTTTTCCGTTGCCCAACTTGGTCCTTTTTCCCCATGTTGTTCAACCGCTACATATTTTTGAGCCTCGTTACTGCGAAATGCTCCTTGAAGCGTTAAGTGCTGATCGTTTGATCACAATGGCGACCTTAAGGCCCGGCTGGGAACTCCTTAGCGGCGGTCAGCCTCCCATCTCCGAGGTGGTATGCATCGGCCAAATTATTTCGCATGCACCCACCCAAGAAGAACGGCACAATATTCTGCTCATCGGTTTGTCGCGGGCCCGAATCGTCGAAGAACTCGACGTACAACGCCCATTTCGTATGGCGACCGTCGAAGTAATCGATGATGTTTATCCGACCGTCGGGGCAGCCGAACGTATGAAATTGCAGCAGAATCTGCTAGAAATTTACCGCCGATTTATCCCCGAAGGGACCTTAGCCAAAGAGAGTTTCCAACAGATGCTCAGCAGTCAGATGTCGCTGGGAATGCTGACCGATTTGATTGGTTTCACCATGCCGCTTCCTATCCCCATTAAAGAGCAGTTATTGGGGACGTCCAACGTCGATGCGAGAGCGAGGGTGCTGTTGCAGTGTTTAGGGCAAATGGTGGATGGTAAAGAACCGCCCGAAAGTTCCGGACCATGGAATTTTCCCCCTAAATTCTCGGTGAACTGAAACGGAGGCGGCGAGGGTGATAAACTCGCCGCTTTCCATTGGGCCCCGTCCCCGCCTTGTAGCGGTTTCGGATACAATATCTTGAGATCATGTTCTTGATAAAGCTGGCAGTAGCCGTACGGTTACCAACAGGGGTAGCCTCAAGAACGCTAGTGCACACAAGGTAAAACGTCGCTATGGAAATCGATCGACAGCGAATTCAAGCCGATTTGCGTGGTTTGATCGATGGTGAAGTCTTTTGCGACGACCTGATGTCGCAACTCTATGCCACAGATGCAAGCGTCTATGAAATTCCTCCTCTGGGTGTTGTGCGTCCGCGGGGTGTAGAGGATGTCGTTCGCTGTGTGCAATATGCCGTGGAACATGGGCTTGCACTTTATCCTCGCGGAGCAGGAACGGGCTTGGCAGGCGAGTCGTTGGGACGAGGTCTCATCCTGGATTTTTCTCGCTTCATGCGGCGCGTTGTCGGCACCGACTATCCACGAGTCACCGTTCAACCGGGTTTGGTATTGGCGGAGTTGAATCGAACGGTCGGACAAGCGGGCTATCTGTTTGGGCCTGACCCAGCCACTCGTAGCGTTTCCACTATCGGTAGTGCGTTATCGGTCGATTCCTCAGGAAGCCATTTCCCCAAGTATGGATCGGCGGGTGATAAGCTCGAATCATTGCAAGTGGTTCTCGCCAGTGGTGAAGTGGTGCGACTCGAGCGAAAGCATCTCATTGCAGACGCTGAAAATGAAACGACGCCGAGATCGCATGACCAAGACTCCAGTGCGGACACACCGTCACGCGAACAAGTCAACAGCGACGGAGAACGGCAAGTTTCTACAGTTGCCCGCTTGGCGAAGAACGTTTATCAGTTGCTTGAAGCACATCGCGAATTGATTGAGCAACCTCCCTGGGGCAATGTCGCTCGCGGCGCCGGTTATCGTTTAGAAAAAGCCTTGGGCGCAGGCACAATCGATTTGCCAAGATTGATCTCTGGTGCAGAAGGGACGCTGGCGATCATAACAGAGGCGACCATATTGCTGGATCCGATTCCGGCGGTTCGTGGTGTTGCTATGTTATTCTTCGATCGCATGGAAGGAGCAACTCGCGCGGCCATTGAAGCGAGTGCCGACGGTGTCGCGGCCTGTGACTTGTTGGACCGACGACTCTTGGAAATTGCTCGTGAAACGTACGCTGGTTATGAAAAGCTCTTGCCACGTGGGGCAGAAGCCATGCTCTTGGTCGAACATCAAGGGGAAGATATCGCCGAAATACGGGCCAAGCTTTCCTCTTTGGTCGATCGAATTCAAAAGCGTGGTAAATGGTTCCATTCATGGCGGATGACGGCCGATCGCAGTGAACGCGATCTTTATTGGCGCATCTGTCGTCGCGTGATTCCGCGACTCTATCGACTCAAAGGTTCGACGCGCCCCGTTCCTTTTATCGAAGATGTCGCTATTCCACCGGCGAATATTCCCGATTTTATTTTCGAAGCTCAAAACGTATTTAAAGCGGAACGCGTGACCGCGACGGTCTTCGGGCATGTCGCACATGGCCAATTGCACATTCGTCCATTTCTGGATCTCTCGGACCCAAGCCAAGTCAGCAAGATGGAGCGTATTGCGGAGAATCTTTATGAGAAGGTTTGGGAATGTGGTGGAACGATAAGCGGTGAACATGCGATTGGCTTGAGCCGCAATTGGTTCTCGGAGCGACAATTCGGTCCCCGTTTAGAACTATGCCGAAATGTAAAACGGCTTTTTGATCCGGGTGGAATATTGAACCCGGGGAAATTTCCCAGCGATCATCCACAACGCATCGCGGAGAATTTACGCCCCGTCGCGTCGGTACCAAAGAATCTAACACCCAATGTGGTTTTAGGTATCGATAACCAAGGTACACCTCCTTCTTCGCCAAGTGATGAGGAGGTACGTGATCGGCTGCCTGTTCCTACGCCTTCTACACATCCCTTGACGCTGCCGATTGTAGAATTAAGTGAAGTCGAAGCGACTGAGTCTCAGTCGCGTGGGTTGGGTGTCAGTGACCGCCCTCCCCTTCCCTTGTTGCTCAATTGGGTATCGGAACAAGAATTGGGCGTTGCTGCACGAACATGTAATGGCTGCGGACGTTGTCGCACAACATCGGGCAACGAACGAATGTGTCCCATGTTTCGTGTCAGCTACAGTGAGGAAGCTTCGCCGAGAGCCAAAGCAAATTTGATGCGAGCGATCTTTGCAGGGCGCGTACCGCAACAGCAATGGGAAGCGGACGGTTTCAAAAAACTCGCCGATCTTTGTTTTCATTGTCATCAATGTCGTGTCGAATGTCCCGCCTCGGTGGATATTCCCAAAATGATGACGGAAGCCAAAGCGCAGTATGTGGCCACCAATGGTCTGAATTCTGTCGATCGCTGGATGACTCGCCTTGATTGGTTCGCCAAACATGCCTCACGCTTACCACATGTGTTTAATTGGTGCTTGCGAAATCGGCGTGTGCGTTGGTTCTTGGAGAAGACCACTGGTTTGGCGCAAGGGAGAAAACTCCCCGCTCTGGCATCGAAGACCTTTATGCGGTGGGCTATTCGTCAAAAGTTGCATAGGCCCACAAAGAGCAAACGCCGCAAAGTATTGTACTTTGTCGATCATTATGTGAATTGGCACAATCCACTGGTGGGTAGAGCACTGGTCGAGGTACTCAAACATCATGGCATCGAAGTGTATGTTCCTGTTGAGCAAAGCGTTTCGCATATTGCCAAGATCGCGGCTGGTGATGTGCAAACTGCCCGACGTTTACTTAAGCCCACCGTGCGTATGCTGGCTGAAGCGATACGCCAAGGTTATGAAGTTGTTGCCACCGAACCGGCAGCTGCACTTTGCTTGAAACATGAATACCGAAATTTGTGGGATGATGAAGACACACAACTGATCTCGCAGCATAGCCATGAAGCTTGTAATTATCTCCTGAAGTTGCATGATGCTAATGAACTGGAACTCGATTTCCGACCATTGCAGTTGTCGATCATGTATCATCAACCGTGCCATGTCCGCGCCCTGGATCCAGAAAACTCGGGCAAGAAACTGTTGGAGTTAATTCCAGGTGTTACCGTGCAAGATGCTGCAGCGGGGTGCAGTGGGATGGCTGGTGTCTATGGGTTGAAGAAAGAAAATTATCGAACGAGTTTGCGCATCGGTTGGAATCTGATCTCCACCATGCAACAAACCACTGCGCAGATCGGTTCAACCGAATGTTCAAGTTGCAAGTTGCAAATGGAACAAGCGGTTCCAACGCCAACCCTTCATCCTATCGCCATTTTGGCCTACGCTTATGGACGTGTACCCGAAGTGGCAAAATGGCTGCAGAGCCGACAAGATGGCTTATTGGTACAGTAACTACATTGTTTGTATCGAATTACAATGAGAGCTCATGGCTACGTTTCGGATTTTACTTTTCGCCGGTTTGCGTGATGCCTTGGGAGCAGAGTCCATTTTGTTGGATGCCACGGGGATCGCAACGGTAAGTGATCTGGTCAGCAAATTAAACGCACAAAATCCCGGGCTGGAACCATGGGTCAAAATTTCCCGGGTCGCTGTCAATCAGAGCTTTGTTCAAAGCGATCAGCCCATTGATCCCTCATGCGAAATTGCCCTTATTCCACCAGTAAGCGGTGGTTGAAATAAAGTTGAAATGGTCGAACTTACAGAACTTCCTATCGATACTGAGTCTCTACTGCGCCGCGCGATTCATCCCGACTGCGGGGCCACTCTCCTGTTTGTAGGGACGACCCGCCGCTGGACAGGCGGTTTGGAAACCGTTCACTTGGAATATCAAGCCTATCAAGCGATGGCCCGGTCCGAGTTGCAGCGATTGGAAGAGACCGCACGGGCTAAATGGCCACTAAAGGAAGTCGAGATAGTGCATCGGTTAGGAGAAGTAGGGATCGGTGAGATCAGTGTGGCGATTGCGGTCAGTTCTCCTCATCGTCACGATGCATTCGAAGCGGGCGAGTGGTTGATCGATGAATTAAAGCGTTCAGTCCCCATTTGGAAAAAAGAGAATTGGCGCGAACAAGGGGAAGCCTGGGTTCATCCAACCGCTCCGATGCTTGATAACGCTCATGGATCGGAGGGCACTCATGAGGCACGCTGAAATGTCGAGCGCAGCGAAGGACGCCAACAATTTGCATGAAACAGATACGTACGCGCCATTGCTTGATCGATTCGGGCGCGTTCATACCGCTTTACGCATCAGTGTGACTGATCGCTGCAATATTCGTTGCCAATATTGTATGCCCGAACACGATTTAAAGTTCTTGCCGCAGAATCGTATTTTGTCGTTCGAAGCCATCGAACGATTTGTGCGAGCGGTTTCGAAAGCTGGTGTATCCAAGATCCGGATCACGGGTGGTGAGCCATTGTTGCGTCCGAATCTGTCACAACTCATCGAACGACTCTCCAGTATTGCCGAAGTGGATGACTTAGCACTTACGACCAACGGCATGTTGCTGGACCAGCAGGTCGAGGCATTGGTGTCGGCCGGTTTGAAGCGGATTAACATCAGCCTCGATACATTAAATGAGGCGACATTTGAGGCCATTGCGCGACGCACCGGATTGCAGCGTGTTCTGGACGGCATTGAAGCGGCCCGCTCTTATCCGCAACTGAAGATACGATTAAATGCGTTGATTTTGAAGCATCTAAACCAAGACGATATCCTACCCTTGGCTCAATTTTCCAAGCGTATTGCTATCCCTATTCGCTTTATTGAGTTCATGCCCTTGGATGCGGAAAGGCGTTGGGATGGTTCGCAAATGCTCAGCGGAGAAGAAATTCGCCAGATCATTGAAACCGAGTTTGGATCGTTAACTAAATTGCCCACTAGTGATCCCGCCCAGCCGGCTCGCGATTATCAATTTGCCGATGGTGAGGGTGTCGTTGGTTTCATCGATAGTGTTTCCACTCCGTTTTGTTCGAGTTGTAATCGTATTCGGCTAACGGCAGAAGGCAAAATACAGAATTGTTTGTTTGGACGCGAAGATTGGAATGTCGCTGCTGTGCTCAATAGTGAAGCATGTTCAGATGTAGACGTTCTAAATGTGGTTCGTGCTGCTGTGCAACAAAAGCATGCCGCTCATGGAATCGCTCAGCCCGGTTTTGAACCGCCGCAACGGGCCATGTATCAAATTGGTGGTTGAGGGAAGACGAGCGTTCATGCATCGATATTATCTGGATCAAGCGGCTACCAGTTGGCCCAAATCGCCGCAAGTATTAGACGCCGTTTCACAATATCTGCGTGAAGATGGGGCCGCCGCAGGTCGTGGCTCCTATATGTCCGCTTTGGTTTCGATGAACTGGGTCGATCGGGCCCGTATCGCCATCGCAAAACTTATCAATGCTCCTGCGTCTGATGATATCGCCTTAATGAGTAGCGGAACGCACGCTCTCAATGAAGCCATCTTGGGGACCGTACGACCAGGCGACCATGTCATCACTACAGCCATTGAACACAACAGCGTGTTACGTCCGCTCGAACGCTTGCGACAGGATCGCATCATCGAACTGGATATCGCACCCTGCAACCACTTGGGCTGGGTAGATCCCCAGGATATTGTTAAGCTGCGGCGGGCTAATACACAGTTATTGGCCATAAGTCATGCTTCCAATGTTACGGGCATGATTCAAAGCGTTGAACCACTGGGTCAATGGTGTCGCACCAATAATGTTTGCTTCTTGGTCGACGCGGCACAGTCGATTGGTTATGTACCGATTGATGTCATGAGGTTGGGAGTAGATTATCTAGCTGCTCCGGGCCATAAAGGCTTGGGAGGCATCTTGGGGACGGGTGTACTTTACTTATCGAAAACAAGACAGGCACATCATCGGCCATTGCTCAGCGGTGGGACGGGAAGTCAGAGTGAGTCATTGGTGCCCGATCTTGCTTGGCCTCATAAAGTCGAACCAGGTAACCTCAATGTGCCGGGCATCGTCTCTTTGGCAGTTGCTGTGGAGTTACTGCTTCAAGATCCTGCCAAGAAACAAGGGGAAAAGATGCAAGCCGATTGGGCAAGGCTTAGGAATATGCTGGCCCATGTTCCCAACCTTACGTTGCATGCGGGAGATAACGCTCAGCAATACGTCAGCGTATTGAGTTGTACTCATTCCTCGCTTTCACCGACGGACATGGCGGCCATCTTGGATGCGGAGTTTCAGGTGGAGGTGCGAGCCGGTTTGCATTGCGCGGCTCTAATTCACAGCTATTTGAACTCAGCAAACGCTGGGACTGCCAACGCGGGTACTGTGCGATTTAGTTTTGGGCATGAGTTGGATCCTCAGATCGAAGCCGTACTAGAAAAAGTGGTGGAAGCACTTTCGCAATGTTGATTGCTAGCACAAGACAACATAAACTTCGACGCAGCAACGAAATGATAGCAATACGAGGAGTGAATCGAGTTGGCTAAGGAAAAATGGTACCGGGATGGTTTGGCGTTTGAATGCACGCAGTGCGGCGCTTGCTGTAGTGGGGCTGAGGGGTATGTGTGGGTGGATCAGGAAGAGATCGACGCCATGGCCCAGGTGATGGAAATGGAAGTGGACGCCTTTGAACGAAAATTCGTGCGCCGCGTGGGTGTGAAGAAGAGTTTGGTAGAGTATCCCGATGGCGACTGTGTTTTTTTGGAGCCCGAAACTCGCAAATGCTCTGTATACCGAGCTCGTCCTATTCAATGTCGGACGTGGCCTTTTTGGGATAGCAATTTAAAATCGGAGCGAGCTTGGGAGGCAACTTGTGAGGTATGTCCAGGGAGTGGCAAAGGGCGAGTTTATTCCTTGGAAGAAATTGAAGTACGTCGAAAAGAGAAAAAAGTTTGATTGCGAGTGAGGAATTGCTCGCAATGACCCGCAATAAACACTCTTTACCCAGTCACCCCCTTTCGCGTACTATAACCGGATAGATTTTGGCGACTGATTTTTTCCTGCCGATTTCCCAGTGGATGGCAAAATGAACGGACTCCCACTTTTACTGCTCGCTACAACAGTTGGTATGGATTTTGGCTGGCAACCTGCGGTCGACAATCCAAACATGTTGGAATACATCATTCAGTTGAGTCCTGAAGAAGTGCAGTTATTGAACTCGGGCAAGGAAGAGTTATTCAGTGGTATCCCGCAAGAGCTGAAAGGGCGAATTGATCGGGTTGTGATTCGCATGGGACGCGAAAAGCTACCTCAAGAGCCATCGTTAGAAAAGTTACGTACGATGGCGGCGGTGGGTGGCAATCCATCGATCTTGAATGCTGGCGGATCTGCGGGTGGAACATCGCTAGCCCCGCCGAGCTTGGCAAGCAGTAATCCTCTTTCGCCTCAGGGTGGATTAGCGACGATTGATCCTCCGAGAACGCTTCCCTCTTTTGGTAATGCCACCGGTCCTGCGCCCCCGCCACCCATTTCTTATGCGGGTAATTATGACATCCTTGGGTCAGGCGCCTATGAAGATTTGCTACGTCAAGGAACCATGCCTCCGGGTACCTTCGCGCCTGCGACGCTGCCTAATGTGGGTAATGCGGGGAGTCTGGCTGAAGGTAACGGAGTACCAGCCATCCCTGTGACACAGTTGGGGAATAATGGAACTGCGAGTACCTTGCCACCTGATCCTCGTTCAACTTTTTCGGGTACAGGTACCAGTTTCTCAGGAAATGGGGGCTCTGGAAATCAACCCACTACACCTCCAAGCAATAATTCTATTTTGCCGCGCGAAGGGAACAACGGCGGTTTCTTTGGGGCCAATGGAAACAGTGCCAGTGGCAACAATCTCAATGGAAATAATGGAGGTGCTAATCTGCCAGCGGGTGGTTGGGGTAGTGCCACCAATCCAGCGTCGACCGCCGCTAATCCACCGCGTGGGACCTCGGCGGGAGCACCCGTGGGATTCAACAATAATTCAATGGCAGGTAATACGCTGGGAAATAATCCCAACATCCTGCCATCCAACAATGGGGCTAACTTCAATGGCTCTCCTGTAACCATGGCATCCAACAACGGCGGCTTTATAGGGGCACCTACCCAATATCCGCCATCAGGTGGCAACACTCAATTCGGTACCAATCCGACATTGATCGCCAGCAGTAACTCTGGCAACAATCTACCAGGTTCCGGTTCATTGGGGGCAAGCTCTTCCTTTGATGATGATGAGCTATCGGCATCTGCCGATAAAGCTGAAACAACTGATGAGACTTCAGCTGCGATATCTGCTTCTAATTGGGAGAAGGTGTTGCAGATTCTGTTTATTCTTTCGGTCGTGTTGAATTTTTACTTGGGCGTTCATTTGCACAAGTTATTGCTACGTTATCGAACGTTGTTGTCGAGTGTTCGCGCTTCGGCAACCATTGCATAGTGGCTCATGCTTCATAGAACGGCTCTTTGAGCTGGACAGTTTCCATACGCTGAACTGGCATGTTTCAAAACTGGTATGTTTAAAAACTGGCATGCCGGTTTTTTTATTGCAGAGTCGCGTTATCAACACCCTCAAGTTTCAGCGATCCAAAGTAACCGGATAGCTACGGAAATGAGCCACGAATTCTTGGCGGCAATCGGAGAAGAT
>JBILTA010000130.1:0-10354 GCA_044371785.1 Pirellulaceae bacterium
CAAATCCACTCGTTCCCAAGCCATCGCAGGAGGAACCAGGCTATGCGCAATCTGCTGAATCGCCCTCCACTCCTCAAACGCACTCGAAGTCCACGCGTATTGACGCGGTTGTTATCGGGACCTCGACCGGGGGCCCTATCGCTCTCAGGGAGCTTATACCGAAGTTACCCAATACGCTTGGTGTCCCCGTACTTGTGGTACAACATATGCCTCCCAAGTACACTCAGTCCCTCGCATCTAGAATCGGCGAAGTAAGTCAAATCCCTGTTCACGAAGCGGTGGATGGAATGAAAATTGAGGCGAACCATGTATACATCGCTCCGGGCGGATCACACATGGGCCTTGGTCGACGACTTGGTGAACTCATTATCCGAACTTCCGATGATCCCCCAGAACATAATTGTCGACCGGCAGTCGATTTTACCTTCCGAGCAGCCTGTCGCTTCTACTCCGGAAACCTCTTGGGTGTAATACTAACCGGCATGGGTAGAGATGGAACTGAGGGATGTCGTTTGATCAAGCAGTTAGGTGGATCCGTGTTGGCACAGCACCCAGAGGGCTGCATCGTTTATGGAATGCCAAAGGTCGTAGTCGAGGAACAATTGGCAGACAGAGTAATCCCGCTTGAAAAAATGGCGTCTTGGATCATAAGACTGGTCGAAAAAGGTCGGGCTTAGTTTGAGGCTATTCGCTCTGGCACTTTTAAGCCATATTATGAAACTTCCTAGTTCACCTTTACCATATTGCAGTACGTCTCCATGAACCAATCCAAACCAGTCATTGTCATCGCTGAAGATAGTCGAGTTCAAGGCAAGGTACTTCAACAGCGTCTGATTGCAGCCGGCTATGACGCTCATGTCGGCGTTAACGGTGAGCTAGCTCTAAAGCTCGTTCAAGAGCATAAGCCAGATATTGTCGTATCCGATATTGAAATGCCCAAAATGACGGGATACGAGCTTTGCAATGCCATTAAAACCTCGGACGAACTTCGGCACATCCCTGTGATATTGCTTTCGACGCTGAGTGAAGCCGAAGACATTATTCGCGGGCTTGCTGCCGGAGCCGATAACTATATCACCAAACCCTACGACATCAACTTCCTGATATCTCGCATTGAAGACCTCCGCTCCAATCCCATACAAGAAACGGAAAGCGATGCATCGGATAGCACCACAGTCACACTCGGTGGACGCGTTTATCAAGTGCGAGCTGGTAAAAAACAAACTCTGAATTTGCTAGTCTCCGTCTTCGAAAACGCTGTGGAAAAGAACAAAGAACTCCATCGCAGCAATGAACACTTAATCTTAGCAAAAGAGAAACTAACCGCTTGGAACACTCAGCTCGAATCGCTTAACAATCAGCTAAACGAACTTAATAGCCGCATGCATCGCGATTTGCGTGCTGCTGCCCGAATGCAACAGTCACTCCTTCCCAATGAACGCTTGGATCTAAAGGAGGTTGACATCGCTTGGGACTATACCCCGTGCGAAGAGTTAGCAGGCGACTTCTTGAACTATGCGAAACTTGACGACAATACGCTCGGCCTCTACGTCGTCGATGTCTGCGGTCACGGTGCCGCCTCAGCCCTTTTGGCAGTAGCAATCGGGCGCGTCTTGAGCACTGTCGTTTCGGCCACGTCGCTGCTTGTACGCTTGGATCCACTATCTGGCAAACGCGTTGTGACTCCACCCGCCACCGTTGTCGGTGAACTGAATAAACGTTTCCAGATGGACACCCAAGGTGGCTTGCACTTCACCATACTTTATGGCGTCTTGGATCTTCGTACGAAGTTATTCCGATACGCTTGCGGTGGCCACCCCCAACCTGTCCACCTACCGAAAGGAGAGAACTCCCTGTTTGCGCCTGGGGAAGGCTTAGCCGTCGGCTGGGTAGATGACGTTGACTTCGATGAGTACTCGTTGCAGCTTAACTCGGGCGACCGTCTCTTGCTCTATTCCGATGGAGTTCCCGAGGCGATGGACTCTACCTTGACTCAGCTCACCAATCAACAAATGCTAAATGAACTGGATGCCAGTCGCGAGCTAACCACAGACGACCAGGTTGCACATATTAAAAATGTCGTGACGAAATGGTGTCAACCCAAAGGCCCACTAGACGATGTATCGCTGCTCTTGGTTGAAATACTCTAGTAGTCTTTGCGCAAGTGGATAGCCAATAACCGTATGGCACCGGTGCAGATGACTTTTTGCCCAAGTGATGCAGAATGCCGTACCAAGTTTCGAATCGAGCATAAGCAAGCAGCTAATCTTTCCAGGCATTCCATTTCAACTTAGCTGGATCCCGCCCGCCATTGCAATAATAGACCGCCATACGCAAAACATATAGATAGTTTTTGCTGGTTTTGTGGTCTAAACGCCGGTTGGCATCACATAGATCTTCGTACAGCCGCTCAGGTATCTGGTCCACTAGGTCGCGTTGACACTGCACAGAAATCCGCGCAAAATCCTTTACGAAGGTTGGACCAATTCCTGGTATGTCGCAAAAATCAGTTTTGCCATATTCTGCTCCAATCATGAGACGATGCAGTGGGATATCGTTACCCGTGTCATAGCAACTGCTATTACCAACTAGCATTATTCCGAGCAGCCACACAGGTTGCTAAAATCCTAATCTGTACCCACATTTCTTTTCGAGCCATATGCCCTCCAGATTGGACAGGGAATCATGGATTTTTACGACGTATCCTTGAGGTAAACGAGTGACTGGATTCAGCCTTAAAGATCATCTGTTTAATCAAGAGAAAGTCCAGTACTTGGCCGGATTGTTTTCCAACAAAAAAAGTCGGTTTCCTGTCCAGAAGTTTGTTACCAATGTAATGAAGAAACTTCCAAACTTGGAACTGAAGCAGCGGATCACCTGGATTGCAGAATCACTGCAGGAACATCTACCAACGCATTATCCCGATGCCGCGAAACAGATTGTCGAATGCTTGCCACCACCGTTAGATGAAACCAAGAGCGATGACGATTTCGGCGACTTTATCTTTGCACCCCTTGGTGAATTTGTCGTCCGCCAAGGAATGCAACCGGAACATGTCAGCTTGTCGCTTCAGACCCTGAAGGAGGTGACCAAAAGATTTTCCATGGAAGATTCACTTCGCTATTTCATCCGCGAGTATCCACTTGAGACGCTTAAGGAACTGGACCGTTGGTCCTGCGACCGAAATTACCACGTAAGACGACTAGTAAGCGAGTCAACACGACCATTGCTTCCTTGGTCTGCCCGCATCAACTTGACCGTTGACCAAACACTCCCACTACTAGATCGCTTACATGCCGATAGGACGCGGTATGTAACGCGAAGTGTGGCGAACCATCTCAATGATATCGCCAAGGCACAACCGGATCTTGTTGTGCAAACTCTTGAGGGCTGGCATGCACAGCAACTTCAAGCACCGAATGAACTACAGTGGATGACACGACATGCTTTGCGAACTTTGATAAAACAAGGGCATCAGGGCTCGCTATCGTTATTGGGTTTCAATCCCATCCCCAAGATCCAATGTGGTGAAATCGCAATGGTAAAGTCCACGTTAACGCCGGGCGACACATTGGAATTCTCAATTGAGATCCTGGCAAATCGTGATGAAAACCTAGTCGTTGACTATGCCATCGAATTCGTTAAGGCCGCCGGAAAACGTTCGACCAAAGTTTACAAAGCGACCAAACTCACACTGAAAAAAGGGGAATCACAGACTGTTACAAAAAAGCACAAACTTAATGCTCAAGCTACCACCTATCAACTTTATCCAGGTGAGCATCAGCTAACTATTCAAATCAATGGGCAGCCCGTAGGTAGCAAATCGTTTCACTTGTCGTAATAAGCGGAATTTAAAGCCTACTCGTCGAGCAAACACAAAGACAATACAAGTTTTACAGAACTGCCAAACCGATGCGTCACTATTGCCTTAATTGCAACTTTGTTACTTCATCTCTTAATCGATCCACCTGTCGCTGCAAGTGGAGCAAAACAGACTTCATATCGTGACTCTGTAACTCTTTCATTTGCTCAAGTTCCAATTCCGCTATTTCCACTCTTAACAAAGCTTGGTCCAAAGCAAACTTAGTATTCGAGTTTGGGATCTTCTGATAAAGCGCTTGATACGCTGGAAGCATCGATTTTGCTATCCGTAATGTCGCTTCCCCATTCTTTATGCAAACCTCATGAGCGTCCATCTGCTCGTTGCTTAGGCTTTGTTCGAGTTCGGCTTCATCGTTCAAAACATGCAATTTCAACAGTTCTACATACTCAATTGAGTACGTATTAGCAATCCGTTTATTTGCTTCAACTGCTTTTTCAACTTCAAGCTGTGCGAGTTTGACATGTGCTCTGGCCAGTCGAACATCTACGCTGTCTTGCTCAGGCTGCAGAGCAAATATCGGATTCGCTAATAGATCAGCGGAGCTCCCCTTCAACAACGCGATGCAGAACAATAGCCCTAGCCCTATGGCGAACGATAAATTCAAAACTTTTTGCATAGTTACTTCCGTTCCCTGTGAGAGTTAGCGGATCATAAAAGGGATGATCAAAAACTGTTTTCGATCGCAAATAATCGTACGACCAAAGATACCTTCAAAAACCGTGCTTGTGCCAAATCTTCTCGGTAACGACATGTTCGCTTTAGTCAACGTACACGACGGTCATGGATCGTTTTTCATTATGCCTAATTCAAGGCAACGCCGTCTACCCATTTTTTCAGTTATCTAATATTGTCATTGGGCGATTGAAAAGTGGCCACTCATGTGTGCTTTTTTTGGCACAGAATCACTGAAATTAGAAAATTGGACCCTTTCGGAGCCACTTTTCATTACTGTTTATCGGCAACAGAACCGATGGGCGTTTTGGCCCATTTTGACACTTTTTCGCGAATACCTAGACAACAGCTATTGCCACCTCTTTAAAAAATTCAGTGCGGTGAAGGATGTAATCCAAGATGGCCGTTGCACTCGGAATATCGCCCATCGGTTTACCCCAATCTTCGAGGAAGCAATGCTGGTCATCCATGTCGATTTCACCTCATGTCGACGCATGATGATCTCGAATCGATACTCTAGGGATCACTTCCGCAACTGCTTCATGCCAATGTCATAAAATTATCAACCGATCAACGTTTAGCTACCGCTGCAATATCGGCCTGCTCAAGATCGATGCGGACTTCGAAAATCCTAGCATCCGCGTCGCTCACAGGGTCATTTGTCAGCCCCCTCTTTCTGGCCACAACATGTCCAATCTCTACCACTCGGCCATTCAACTTGGCACCCGTCGTGTCGATGACAACCGAAGCTGCGTCGCGTAGTTTGACTCTTGGAATATCACCTTCAAACACTTCAGCCACAGCTTGCATCGACTCAACCTGCTCTAACTCCAGTAGACCATCGGATGGTACCTGCTCTCCAGGTCGAGCGTATATCTTCAGTATGGTCTCGTCACAGGGGGCGATCGTCTTCGGAGCTTCCAAGTTTGCAACGGCTAGTTCCACCGATAACCTTGCAAACTGCACCTCAGCCTTGGCGATCGCCAGATCCACGCCTCTCACTTCGCAAATAGAATCAATACGAGACTTGGCCTGTCGCAGAGCAGCTTCCGCAACTTGATGTTTGAGCCGAAATTCGTCTTGCTCAGCATCTGATATTGCGTTGCTAAGTTTTAGTTGTTCGGCCCGATTCCGTTCGCGTAGCTTTGTTTCCAAATCGCTTTCCGCTGAATCAACTGCGGCCCTGGCGGCTTCAATATCCCCTTGCTTCTTACCAGCCTTTACCTGTGAAAGCTTGGCCAGTGCCATCGCTAATCGCGCCTCCTCTTGAGCTTTCGAAGCAAGTCGACGGGCATGCGTATCGATACGACCAAGCAGTTCACCCTTTGAAAACTTTGCTCCTTCTAAACGAGTAAGCGCTCCAACCGATTTCCCTCGTTTCCAGATGGGGCCGCTATGCTCAATAGAGTACCTTTTGGCTCAAGGCGTCCAAGTGAGTGGACAGCTTTTGGAATTCTGGACCCATCGGTGGAAGCCACCGTTGTTTGCTCAAGCTCCAGTCCACCTGCTTCTCCTTTCAAAGCAATGGGCCAACGCACACCTCTCTCCGAGCTCCTTGACTTCATCTTCACTCGCGGAACGCAGAACTCGGCATGCACCGTAACGCCCATCCTCTAACGGAAAAGCAAAGACTTGTCCTGCTTCGGGAAGGGTAACGGATGTTTTGCGTTTGGCCATATTTTCAAGTGAAAAAGCAAAGTACCGGAAAGACTTCGAGCGGGCTTGGATTGTTGCCAAAGGACCTAACAGTATGCCAATGTTATGGATATTAGCGGTTATTCGCTCGCTTTGCAGCAACTTTTTGCTGTCCCAGTAAAAATCACTCTTCATGCCTCGTGCAAATGAAGAATACTGAATCTTTGTCAGCCTAACATCATCTTAGGTGCGCTTTTCAAATTGGTATTCCGTCGATCAGAGTAATGTGATTGGCTCGCTATGGCACAACCAATTCAAACGGAATCAAACCAACGTTCCCAGCTCAGGTTATGGTGCATTCGCATCTTCCTAGCTTGCGTGATATTGGCAATCTTTGTTGACACTACCCCATCCTTTCTGGCTCCTTTTGTTCCGATACGTAAGCCAGTCAATACGATTCTGAATGCGATGGGATTGGGCCAGGGTGATTGGCCATTGTTTGCACCCAATCCTGTTATCAACAACGGCACGATTGTCGCTGAAATCGAAGACCAGAACCAACACCGCTTTCAGTGGAACTCGCCCGATTGGTCAACAAAAAGCGTCTGGTATAAGTTTCACCAATTCAGGCAAATGAATTTTTATCAGAGGCTACCGCGTTACCCGCTCGCTTGTGAGAACTTCGCCGACTATTTGGACCGAGCGATTCCGGCCCATCAAACCGTAACACCCATCGTCGACTTTACGCTCTCCTCCGAGAACTTACCCCCTAATGATCTAATGAAACCAGTGCATCAATTGAAGCTCTATCATGCTCAGTTTAAACTGGTGCCGCCTGTTGGGCCAATCCCACCTTTAGCTGAAGACGAATTCTGGAGTTACCAGATGCGTTTTCTTTTACACCGAATCGGTGAGACGTCCTCGAAATGAAGGAACTGCTAAAGAAACTCGATCAAAGTATGCTCGATGGTGGCGACCCAACCGTCGTACCGCTTCTGCGTATCGCTTACGCTTGCTTGTTACTCATTCATATCCTGACACTTTGGCCCAACTCAGAAATGTGGTTCACGGACCAAGGTGTCATGTCCTCTCAAACCGCTCAAACCCTGGGAAATGATTACAACTGGTCGCTTTTGTTTTGGCTTCCGAGCACTCCGCTAGTGGTCAAGTGCTGCCTTGGTATCATGTTTATTCATTCGATCTTTTTGCTTTTGGGAATTGCTTCCCGAATTCAGGTAGCCTGCCTTTTCGTATGGCTCGTATCGTTTCAGAATCGCAACTTCCTCATTCTAGATGGCGAAGACACGTTAATGCGACTCTATGCATTCTTTTTTATCTGGCTCCCACTCGATGAAAGCTTCTCTCTGGCAAAGTTCCTACATAACACGAAAGAAACTGCCCGATCAGCAACAAGACCTTGGGCTTTGCGTTTGATTCAGTTCCAAATCATTGCCTTGTATGCCTCCACAGCATTATGCAAACTGCAAGGCAATACTTGGCATGATGGTACTGCGATGTGGTATGTTTCCAGAATGACCGATAATTTCGGGCGGCTTATACCAGCATCGCTCTTTGAAGTTTACTGGGTAAGTGCGTTTGCAACTTGGTCCGCATTGACACTCGAACTGGTCTTGCCATTGGCACTTCTCATCCCTCAGACTCGAAAATGGGGAGTTATTGCTGGAATCATACTTCACTTGGGAATTGAACTCTCCATGAATCTCTTCTTATTCCAATGGTTCATGATTCTTGGACTCATCAGCTTCATCAAAGTAGAAGACTGGAATAGCTTATCGTCCCACGTCCAAAGACCTTTCTCAATCTATCTCAATAAATTGAAACTTTCGGATAAGCAAAGCACCTAGGAATGTGGGAATTTCTGAATCTACTGAATGACCACTCTTCCAGCTTTCTCGGGTACAACAATAAAACCGAGCCCCTCTTCCTGTGAATCTTGGATAATCCAGGTGAAGCCCGCCTGAGTCCTAACCAAGCGCCGACTTGCTTTGGCCAATGCGACAGTCTCAACAACCCGACGATTTTCATCCAACTTTCTCAACATCAACGGCTTCTCGGTTTGATTTTGAAACAATAAAGTTATGGTTGTTGTCGTTGGCATTGAAGCTGGAACTTCCCTATCGACAATCGGAGTCAACTCCACTTCTGCTTTGAAATTATTGATGCCAGGCTGTGACTCATGCACTGGTACAATATCCCTGGGCACAAACGCTCGCAACTCTTCCAACTGTGTCAGATACTCAGCATTGTTTGCCAGATTCGTCCATTCATGTGGATCCGTTTTGATGTCGTATAACTCTTCGTCACCGCTTTGGTAATGAATGTATCGAAACCGATCCGAACTCAGAGCGTAATTCTGTGGGTTATCGAGGTGAGTGATTGCCACATAGGGCCATTCCGAATTTGGATCGCGAAGCAGAGGCTTGAGACTGCGACTTGATATTCCACTTTTCTGCGGTAGTCCACATAGATCGGTGAGCGTGCTGTATAGATCTACCAAACTCACCGGAGCATCGCAAATGCTCCCTGCTGGCGTCCCTTCTGGCAAACCAGGTGCACCTTTCGGAACTCGAAGGATCAATGGAACTCGAGTACAAACTCGCCAGCCAGTAAACTTCTGCCAATGCTCTTTCTCGCCTAAATGCCAACCATGATCACTCCAGAGCACAACGATTGTATTGTCTCGAGCAGGACTCTTTTCAAGTTCATCCAGGACACGTCCCAACATCGCATCAGCATAGTAAATCGAAGCCAAATAGGCCTGTATCGCTTGCCGCCATTGCTTTTGTTCTTGAATATGTGCAAAGTAACGGTTTCGAGCCAATCGTTGGCCCGCGCCGGGAACGTCATCCAAATCATTCTCTTTGTAACCAAGCGGCAACTGTATGTTTTCCAATGGAAACGGCTCGAAGTACTTCTTTGGTACAAACCATGGCTCGTGAGGTCGATAGATTCCACAAGCCAGAAAAAAAGGCTTCGCCTGAGTTTTTTGTAGTTGCTCCCCAATCCATTTTGTTACTAGCCAGTCTCCCCCATACTCTTCATCGCTAACATCCAAACTACTCCAGTCCGTTTCAACATATTGCCAAGGACCTCCACGCGGCAAACTTATAGGACGATTTGGAGGATTGAAGGTTCGCGGAAACGGGTTATCACTCTCCTTCTTGGGAAAGTAATCATCCCATGAAACAGGATCGATTATGTAATGCAGCATCTTGCCCGAACCAGCCGACCAGTAACCATGACGAGAAAAATAGCTCGGCAATAATTCGGCATTAGGCATCACCTCGCGCAGCTTCTGCATATTCTGATAAAGCCCCGAACGATATGGCGGCTCACCGCAAAAAATAGAAGTACGCGACGGATTACAAGAAGGAGCCGCGCAATGAGCGTTTCGAAACAATACTCCACTAGCAGCTAGGCGATCCAAGTTCGGCGTGATCGACTGCGGATGCCCACCGAGACATCCCACCCAGTCGTTTAAGTCATCAATAGCAATGAAGAGCACATTGGGCTGTTGGGCTGTCACGGGCCATACACTGAAACCCACAATGCAACATGCAAATAACTGAATCAATAGCTTCATGGATAAATCACTATGGGGCTTTCTGAGACTTGGTCGAATTGCGAGCAGGTGCCTGGAAGGGCTTTATCTCCACATCATTGGACTGCGATTCCCCCGGTGTGCTTCGTCCCTCATTCTTGTATTTTTCCAGGAGAGCCTTAAGCTCAGCCACAAGCTGTGGCTTTTCAGCGAACAAGTTATTGCTTTGCGCGAGATCCTCACGCAGGTTGTAGAGCTCACCTTGCTTATCATGTGGTCGATAACTTCGCTCTGCCTTTAGCCATTTTGGTTCGCCGCGAGCTCCATTGTCATCGCCCGATGGGGCATCAATTAAAACCCAATCACCCTTTCGTATCGCGAATTTACCCTGAGCGCTATGATGGACAGTAGCCTCACGAATCGGAGCCGTGAGTTTTTCGCCCAACAAAACAGGCAGTATATTGACACTATCCTCGCCAGCGTTGTCCGGTAACTTTGCCCCCACCATTGCGGCCACGGTCGCCATAAAGTCTACATGACACATCACTTCCCTACTTACCGCTCCCGCTTCAATCTTGCCAGGCCAGCGTGCAATAAAGGGG
>JBILTA010000675.1:0-3223 GCA_044371785.1 Pirellulaceae bacterium
GTGCACGAGCACGAGCACGAAAAGAACGGAAGATACGAAAGTGGAAAAATGTTGCGATTCGAAATAACGTTCAATGGTTGCGGATAAAAAAATTGGGAAGTGTCGCAAACCTCAGTTAATCAGTTCTCAAATTACGATCCAGTAAAATCGAATAAGCGAAGGCTCTGCGAAGGGAATATTCGGAATCCATACGATCACCATCCAAAGCAGTCGCAAGAAACAGCACGTCAAACACGCGGTGTGTTACGCGGTCAGACGACTCAGTTGCAGACTCAACTCGGTTAAGGAAAATTGTCAGAGCTTGATGGCAAACGCGCTGGACCGCTGCACGCCCTACTTTAGAATAGATCGAGCTGCTGCGGTTGTTGTTTTTGATTGGGCCAAGGAAGTGCAGGGAGGTGAGGAAGCTTGGTACGGATCTTATCATGCAAACGCTGAGCCATCTGCGGTGCATGACGATCGTCGGGTGTATGAGTAAAAATGTAAGGCTCTAAACCCGATGTAAGCCAATTCGAAATCGTCTCACTCCATTGATCCAAATAACTCTCCACCTCCTCCAATCGGTTTCGACCAACTAGCCGTAACATCGGCCGCCGATTGGTCACCGTGTCACGATAGGGACTCTTCGGCTTTCGCGATTGCGACTCTCGCTCCGCATCATCCGACGCCGGCCGAGAATAGAGCGGTCGAGAATCAAACAACACTCGACTCATCCCTTTCTCACGCAATAGTTCACAGAACTGATTTTCACAACTCGCTGAATCAAACCAGTCCGCGTGCCGCGACTCAACCGCAAAATTCCACTGACTCGGAAGCGCATCCAACAACCGCCTTAACGCATCAAAATCGCGATGAGAAAAATGAGGAGGCAACTGTAAAAAGGTATCACCCAACACTCCCCTCGCTGCAAACACTTCTAAGAACTGCAGAAACGCTTCCAAATCGCGAGGTTCATATTGCAATCGCGGTACATGCGAAATGTTTTGTGGAAACTTGAACGCGAAGCGAAACCCCTCTGCCGCTTCTTCCGCCCAACGCCGAGCTACGTCAAGTTTAGGCAACGCATAAAAGGTACTGTTGCCTTCGACGGTATTGAAGGTGAGCGTGTACTCGCGCAACCATTGCGGTTTCTTTGAGCTAGAACCATAAACGGTTCCACACCAATGGGGACAAGTCCAAACGGGACAGCCCAAATAATAAGGCAACGAAACGGTCCGCGCTGGATTCATCGGTCGCCTAAACTCACTGCTAGAAATGATGGCCCTTCTGAGGACCATTCTTGGTCAGCGTCAAGATCTCTGGACCTGTCTCCGTCATCAAAATGGTATGCTCAAACTGCGCCGACATACGCCCATCTTTAGTTCGTACCGTCCACTGATCATCTTTATCAAGCTTCGTAAATCGACTACCTGCATTGATCATCGGCTCGATCGTGAAACAAAGACCGGGTAGCAATCGTTCGGTCTTGCTCTTACGGTCTGGAAAGTGAGGAATGTTTGGATACTGATGGAACCGTCGTCCCAATCCATGGCCTACATATTCGCGGACCACAGAAAACCCACGAGCATGTGCGGCTTCGCAAACCGCATCGCCAATGTTACTTACCGGACAACCGGGAGTAAGTGAATCGATGGCATAATACAAACAATCGAAAGCACATTGGGTGACCGCTCGAGCTTCGTCAGATACCTCACCCACCAAAAATGTTTCCGATTGATCGCCATGCCAACCATCCACAATCGATGTGATATCAACGTTGATGATATCACCTTCCTTCAAACGATACTCGCCTGGTATACCATGACAGATCACATCGTTCACACTGGTGCAACAGCTTTTGGTGTATCCCAAATATCCAAGCGTCGCCGGGATATGACGATATTTGAGCGTATACTCATGAATCAGTTGATCGATCTCACCTGTTGAGATGCCCGGTATAATAAACGGGCGAATGTAATCCATGAGCTGACCATTGAATTTGCCAGCGGCCCGCATTCCAATGCGATCCGTTTCATTCAATTGTAGTTTTTTGGAACTCTGCAACATGACAATTCTCTGTGGGTCGATCGAGCCGATTTTGGCTATGCGTGATAAGCGTGTCTGTGAACTGTTTTGCCTGTGAACTGTTTTGTCTGCGACATCAGTTCTTTTACCTATTTACCATTCGGAAAAAAACGGGAATTTCGGTAGTTGGAAGTTTACTCCAATCGTTATTTGGCTGATAGAGCTTGTTTTTCGACGATGATTTTGTCGAGTTCTTCCCGCAATTTGGGGAGTATCTCATTATAATCAAAGGCCCCAAGGGCTTCTTCGCCTTTTTTCAGGTTGACCTTTTTGGGTCCACACCAAAGGCCCAAGTCCGCGTCATCGGTCTCACCAGGTCCGTTGACTCGACAGCCCATGACGGCGATGGTAATCGCATAATCCTTGGCGTATTCGGTCATTTTCTTAACTTCCTGAGCCAATTCGACAAACGCTTCGTTTTCAACCCGCGAACAACTGGGGCAGGAAATGATATTGAGGGCTCGCGGATCCAAAGCTACCACGCTTCGTAACCGACCATTGTAGATATCGTCCAGGATCTGTCGCCCAGCTGCAATCTCTTCACCCTTACGGGGGTTGGGGACGGTCAGCGAAACGCGAATGGTGTCGCCGATGCCGCGTCCGATCAACTGTTCGAAGGCAATGCGGGTCTTGATGATGCCATCCGGTGGTAGGCCCGCTTCTGTCACGCCGAGGTGCAAAGGCACATCGGGCCGCAGTTCAGCAAAACGTTTGTTGATGTCAACTACCTTGCTTGGGTCGCTATCCTTGAGCGAAACCACGAACCGATGAAACCCGATCGAATCCAAAAACTCGCAGTTTTCAATTGCGCTTTCGATCATCGGAGTGATGGAATCTTTGGGGTCGAACTTCGCTTTTTTGTCTGGGTCGACACTGCCGCAGTTCACTCCGACACGCATGGCGCAGTCGTGCTCTTTTGCGACCTCAGCCAAAAACCGCACCTTTTCTTGCCATGGCTTTTGACGCTCATGGTGATACAAGTGTCCGGGGTTGTAGCGAATCTTATCGACATGCGGAGCTACCTTTTCGGCCAGCCGATAGTTCTCTTGCAAATCGACCGAGAGATTGGCCTGCGTTTGTCGTCGGATCTCAGCCAACGCAGCGGCATCTTTATCGCTATCGACCGCAATACGAATCACGTCTGCTCCAGCAGCCAACA
>JBILTA010000676.1:0-3219 GCA_044371785.1 Pirellulaceae bacterium
TTGCCACGCTAAAGCAGGTAATGGCCAAAACGGATTTGCACTTTCGCTGTTGGGTTTTGAGCCAAAAGAAGATTACACCCATATCGCCTTAGAAGGACGTGGTCGCCGTATCTTTGTCCCTTCACCGGACCATAGCTTGTTGTTGATGAAGGCCACCAATCGCGCGCCCCATCGCGGGGGCATGAAGTTAACGCCAGACTCCGAGAGCTATCGTTTAATCGCGGACTGGATTGCCCAAGGACTTAAATACGATGGCGATACCGCCCCTAAGCTGATCTCACTTGAAGTTCAACCTCAACGTGGCGTACTGCCACGAAACAGTCAGCAAGCACTGAAGACGATCGCCACCTATTCCGATCAGCAAACTCGCGACGTTACCGCAATTGCGTTGTACGAATCCAATGACTCGAGTATGGCCACCGTAGATGCTCAAGGTTTAGTACAAACCTTAGACATTCCCGGTAAAGTTTCCATCATGGTTCGGTTCCAAGGACAAGTCGTCGTGTTCGATGCCGCGGTACCACAAGGCTCACCGGTTGAGAATGTTCCAGCAAGTAAAAATTTTATCGATGATGCGGTGTTCGCCAACTTGAAAGAATTAGGTATTCCTCCCTCAGCGGTCTGTGACGACAACACATTTATTCGACGCGTTTCGTTGGATATTGCAGGTCGTTTGCCAACTGCGGAAGAAGTCGCTCTGTTCCAACAAGATACCTCAACGACTCGTCGCGAGAACGTTGTCGACCGGTTGCTCTTGTCTGGCGAATACGCCGACTACTTTGCCAACAAATGGACCGCGATGTTGAAGAATCGACGTGATGATGCCAGCGATATCATTTCCAACTTCGCTTTCTATTCATGGGTTCGCGACAATTTGCTTTCCAATAAACCATACGACGAAATGGTACGTGAATTGTTAGCAGCCACGGGCACCGTGATCGCTAATCCACCTGTAGCTTGGTACAAGCGGGTTAAAGACCCCAAACAACAATTAGAAGATGTCGCGCAATTGTTCTTGGGCGTTCGTATGCAATGTGCCCAATGCCATCATCATCCTTTTGAACGCTGGAGCCAAGACGATTACTACAGCATGGCTGCATTTTTTAGCCAAGTGGGGCGCAAGCCGACCGCAACTCGTGGCGAAGACATGATCTTCCACAAACGTGGCCAAGCAGGTTATGCAAACGCCAAAACGGGTGTGGTTCAACGACCTACTCCGCTTGGCTCAGCGAGCGTTGCTATCTCGCCGGATGAAGATCCACGTCTGCGACTCGCTGATTGGATGAGTTCCCCCGAAAACCCTTTCTTTGCACGTTCGCTCGTCAATCGTTATTGGAAACATTTTTTCAAACGAGGACTCATCGAACCTGAAGATGACATACGAGACTCCAACCCACCATCCAATCCACAATTGCTGGCGGCATTGGAGAAACACTTTATCGAAAGTGATTTTAATCTCAAAGATTTGGTTCGAGTTATCACCGCTTCTCAAACGTATCAGTTGAGCTCGATTCCGAATGAATACAACGCGAACGATATGCAAAACTATTCGCACTATTATCCCCGAAGATTACAAGCGGAAGTATTGCTCGATTCCGTCGATGACTTACTAGGCGTGAGAACCGAGTTCCCTAACCTACCATCGGGCACACGTGCCATTGCATTACCCGATAACAGCTACAACAACGCTTCGCCATTTCTTAGAGTCTTTGGGCGTCCTGAAAATGAAAGCGTTTGTGAATGCGAACGTATTCAATCGTCGAGTCTCGCGCAGAGTCTGCATCTGATGAATTCCGGCGATGTGAAAGGAAAACTAGCCAACGGTTCGAATCGCGTGAACCAATGGTTGCAAGCGGGCAAAGCACCGGAAGAGATCATCGTCGAGATTTATCGAATCGCCTTTTCAAGAGATCCGTTAGAACAAGAGAAAGCGACGGCGTTGACTTACGTCAATGAACCTATGTTAGACGCCAATGGCAAGCCCATCGATCCACCCCGCGTTTTGCGAGAGAATTTCCAGGATTTGGTTTGGGCTTTGGTCAACTCGAAGGAATTTTTATTCAACCATTGATGGAACATGTCATGTTGAGATCAATACTCCGAATCATACAAACGACTCTCAGTATGGCTTTATGCCTGTTGTGTTTCGCGCATTCTATCGCCTCCGCACAATCGGTATGTCTGCCTTTACCTCGTTTGCTTACGATAACGCCGATGGGTGGCTCAGCAGGCACAACTTTTGATGTCGTTCTAATTGGCGAAAACCAAGATGATGTCCAAGAGTTGTTGTTTGATCACCCAGGCGTTAAAGCTACAGCGAAGAAAGACGACAAAGGAGCCGTAATTCCTAACACTTTTCAGGTTTCTATTGCGTCTGACGTACCGTTGGGGCTGGTAGAAGCGAGAACATGGTCGCGGTTAGGGATTTCGTCCGCTCGAATTTTCTCGATTAGCAACATGCCTGAAATAACTCGCACACAGGCCAACACGGCGCGGGAACATGCCCTGGCTCTGCCGATTCCCTCCATTTGTAATGCGGCTTTGACCAATAAAGCTATCGATCACTATTCTTTTCAGGCGGTCGCCGGTAAACGATACAACCTATTCTGTGCGGCCCGTGGTATCGACTCGAAGATGGAGCCAGTCATCACGATTTGCGACGCGCAAGGACGTGACTTACTCGTTGAACGCAAAGGCTCTCCACTTGATTTTGTAGCGAAGCAAGATGGGCTGCACTACATCAAATTGCATGACCTCACGTATAAAGGAGGTACCGAGTACTTTTATCGGTTGACTCTTCAAGAGCTTGCCGCCGATGCAGCGGCGCCGACATTCTTCTCAACCAGCCCTATTCGCAACTTCTCTTGGCCACCGGCAAGTTTACCAGAGGTCGCCGGTACACTAGAAGATGAAACCTCGGAGGTTCAAGCCGTTACACTCCCACTCGACATAGCCGGTCGATTCTATCCTGCTGCTGATGTGGACACGTTTGAGTTCGCGGCTCAACAGGGCGATACATGGTGGATTGAAGTTGCCTCGGATCGATTTGGATTAAATACTGATACTGCGTTGCTTATTCAATTGGCCAAAGGAGACGGGGAGCTGCGGCAGTGGATGGATGTGCTTGAGCTAAACGACATTTCTTCGCCGGTCAAGCCTTCCAGCAACGGTTATGCCTATGACGGCCCACCTTTTGATGGTGGCTCAACCGATATCCTG
>JBILTA010000677.1:0-3215 GCA_044371785.1 Pirellulaceae bacterium
GGCGGCGGCGACACAGAAAAGGCTACGTTGATACTCGTCGTCGAAGGATTTTTCCAATCGATCGGATTCATCGGCCATCGACGCGAGTTGATCCCACACGAAACTATCGTTGGTGGATTGCGGTTGTTTGGATTGGGTTCGGATGCTGTTGATCAGTTCGTTTCGGGCGATGCGTTGAATCCATCGCCGAAACGACGCGGGCTTGTTGTCATCGCGAAACGAGCGGATTGAACGGCTGACGGCCATTAGGACTTGTTGTGTGCAGTCTTCGGCATCGTGTGGGCTGAGTCCTCGTTTGGTGAGCCAACGGCGCAAGGCTGGTTCATAGATTGTCACGAAGCGTTCCCAAGGCAACCGATTGCTCGAATCGCCAGCAATGTCTGCAAGCAACGATAGGTGAGTGGAGGGAAACATAGAAAAATCGATGAGAAGTTTTCACTAGGATTAGGCATTTTTCCGCGACACGTTGCCTCTCGACACGACCGCTATTCAAGTTTAACGGGCAGCAACGTCAGATCTAACACAGCAACCCCATAAAAAATCGAAATCCGGACTGCTAGCGAGAAAATCGCCTTCTAATGTCGGGCGAGTTAGCAGATGAACTCCGCCCAACTCAACCCGAATTTTCAGAAAGAGTACTTGCAACTATGCAGTGAATATCCATTTTCCGCGGCAATAGTTGCGGTTCATCGCTGCTACAATCTTGGCTGACTTTCACGCCACTCGGTTTCAGGAAAACGTCTCGATGAATGATCAGCGTCTAGGTATTTCTCCGACGAACGATTTTGCTTACAAAAAAAGTCTTTGGCTCGCAGGCTAACGAATTGGTGCTAATCAGCTTGCTCAGAGCCCTTCAAGCGGCATTCCCACCCTTGGAGTCATCGGCCGAATAACGGGTCTGCTAACGAAAAGCCAGCATAATCGAAGCACTTTGCTCCCCTAGGCACACAAGTTCTGGATTAGCGAACAATGCCGTCTTGAAATTTATCAATTTTGCACATAGACTTCTCGATAGTAGAATAGCGAGGTGAAAAAATGAGTTTTGGCGGTAGATTGCGATATGCCAGAGAAGCTGCGGGGTTCACCCAGAAGCAGCTTTCCGAGGCGACAAATATTGGGATTTCGTCCCTTTCCGAATTCGAAAATGATTCCAGGGACCCGTCTGCGCTGCAGTTAGCCCAAATTGCCCAGGAACTGCGGAGAAGTCCTGATTTCTTTTTCCAGCAGGGAGAGCCCGAACCTGAGATAGTGCTTTGGCGAGAATTTCCGGCCGATGGCTCTTCGTCATCCGTTCGGGTGCAACTCATTCAGTTAGCAGAACAATTTCATCGGTTAGAACAACTTTGTGGCAATCCGGAGCCGCCACAGCTTGAGTTTGCCTCTGGTTCCGCCGAAAGTTTTACATTCGCCAAGGCTGAAGTTCTGGCACACACATTTCGCAATCGATACGCCCTCGGGGAACGCCCTGGTCAGATTCTTTTGCGGGTACTTGAGGATGTTATCGGCGTTAAGGTCTTCTTCCTCGACTTTGAACCGTCTGGCACAGCGGCTTGTTCTTTGTCGGATCGATTTGGAGCGGCAATCTTACTGAACTCGAGAAATGTGAGTTGGCGACGAAATTTCGATTTAGCCCATGAGTTGTTCCACTTGTTGACCTGGAAGGTATTTCGGGTTCCCGGTTCAGAGAGTGCGGCAATTTCGTCAACGCGTGAGGAACAGCTAGCCAATTGTTTTGCCGGCCACTTGCTCCTTCCCGCTGAAGCGTTGAAGACCGCCGTGTCCAAACAACTGCGGGAAAAGAAAACGCTCGACTTCGAGGATTTATTTGACATCGCACGCCAATTCGCAGTATCAGTACCAGCATTAGTTTGGCAAATGAAATCCACCGGTATAGTTAAGCGAGAGGATGCGGAGAAGCTCGCGGAGCAGATCAAAGGTCGATCAAGCTATTGGGAGACTCGAACAAATGATCCACCATCGCGGAGACCACTACGATTCGAGGCACTGGCGATCGAGGCGATGGACAAAGGTCTGATGGGAACCGGTAAGTTTGCCGAGTACATGGGGATCTCGCGACGTGAGGCAATGAAACTGCTCGACGAGCGAGCTGATAAGTTCTGGCAGGAGGAAAGCCGTGTCGAGATTGAAGTTATTGATTCTTGATGCGTGCGTAGTCATCCAACTTCATGAGCTCGGTCGCTGGCAACAGGTGGTTGATCAATGCGATATCCATTTGTCGGAAATCGTAGCTCGGCGTGAAGTGAAGTTTGATGACGCCAACGGGACTCGAATTGACTTGGAGCCCGCCATCCAATCAAACGCCATCACTCTATTCAGTGTCGAAGCGTTGAAGGTCGAGGCCTTTCGATCTCGTTTCGACGATTCCTATCTCGGGTTTCTGGACGATGGCGAAGCTGAATCTCTTGCATACTTGTTTGATGCGAAGAGCGACTTCCTAATTTCATCAGCAGACAAGATCGTTTATCGAGTACTTGGAAATATGCATCGAGGAGACCAAGGCATTTCGCTTGAAGAGATTCTGAACAAAATCGGTTTGACTGCATCCCAGCTACCGCCGCAGTATCGTCTTGAATTCCGTGAACGCTGGACCCAAGTAGGATTTGATGAACGACTCAAGGGACTTGGTTTCAAGTCCGATTCGGACGCAGACTAGCGTACCATCCCACAAGCTGAAGGTCTTGTTAATTGACTTGCAAAAACGGGAATCTCTGCCAGCAATCGACCTGAACGCGAAGGATACACTTGATCGGTCAGTACGTTTTGTTCCGGAGAGTAAGCGGTTGGTCGTTCTCCGAGGGGCTGAGACTGGTGAGCAGACCATGTGGGACTTGCAATCAGGAAAGCAGTTAAACGAGCCGCTCCCAGAGGTGTTCCGTCCGACAAATCGTTCGCCAAATGGACGTTACGAATTGAAGAATGCGCCCCGCGGTGTAGAAATAATCGATCGCACATTAAAGCCCCCCTCTGTCGTATCACATCGCCGCATGCCTTGAGCGGGCCCAGCAAGCGGGTTCTTTCCACTCTCCAACGTTGCATGACATTTTGAAAAAAGGGTTTGAAAACTCCGCGCGATCAGGTGGCTTGATTTACTCGCCAGTGCTTCTCAGCTGATGGCTTGGAATCCGGGGGCAAATACGGGAAGTTTACGGGAACCATTCTAAGTCCCTCTCTGAATTGCGCGATACCACGCAAAC
>JBILTA010000678.1:0-3212 GCA_044371785.1 Pirellulaceae bacterium
CTTGGTTCAGTGAATGGGAAGAAGGAGGGACGGAAGCGAATATTGACATCGCCACCTAAGTAACTGGTCGCAAACAAGCGGAGTACGCTCTTTAATTGAGCCATAGTGACGCCGCGATCGACCCACAAGCCTTCCATTTGATGGAACATCGGGAAGTGTGTCGCGTCGGCTTCGTCGGGACGGTAGACGCGACCGAGTGAAATAATTCGAACGGGAGGTTGTCGCGATTCCATTACGCGAATTTGCACGGTGCTGGTTTGGCTGCGCAACAAGCGTGTGATACCGGCGCTTTTCTCGGCTGTCTTTAAGTAGAAGTTATCCAACGGATCGCGTGCAGGGTGATCCTCGGGGATATTGAGCGCCACGAAATTGTGCCATGGATCTTCAACTTCAGGCCCCTCCGTGACGGAAAACCCCAAGCGGCCCATGATCTCTTTAAGATGTTCGATAGTTTGAGTGATCGGGTGGACATGGCCTAATCGGAGGCGAGCGCCTGGTAGAGTTGGATCGGCCATAGGACCCATGGATTTGGTCGCTTGCTGAGCCACACGATTCTGGGCTTCGTCAAATGCAGCCTGGATTGCATTCTTCACTTCATTGAAGCGTTTACCACCAGCAGGTCGATCGGTGGCTGCTAACGCACCCATCGATTTTTGTACGTTCTTGAATTGGCCACTTTTGGCCCCAAGATATTTGATACGCACTTCTTCCAGTGCGGCCGCATCTTGGATCGTGCCAAGTTCACCAACAGCCTGTTTTTCAAGTTCATCAAGTTGATGAACGAATTCGTTGAGTTCCATGGAAAGTCGCCTGGGCAACTGATGTCGAGGTAACGAACATCGAGGAAATAGAAAACCAAGGTCGCTAACATAAAAAAGGGCCTTCTCGCGAAAGCCCTCTTCGTATGCTTAAGTTTTGTTTTGCGATGGATGATCCGATCGCCAAAGCTGCATTAGGAGGCCAACACCTGTTTTACTTGGGCGACGACCGCAGTAAAGCCTGTTGGGTCATGGATGGCCATTTCAGAAAGCTGCTTGCGATCCAATTGGATGTTGGCTTTCTTCAATCCATGAATGAACTGGCTGTATCGTAGGCCGTGGGTATAGAGAGCACCGTTGATACGGGTGATCCAAAGACGACGAAACTCGCGGCGCTTGACGCGGCGGTCACGGTAGGCATAAGCGCCTGCTCGCAACAATGTTTCTTTCATGGTACGCAGCAACCGACCGCGTCCACCTACGAAGCCCTTGGCTCGTTTGAATAATCGATTCTTACTTTGGCGCCGTGTAGCACCAGTTTTTGTACGCATCGTACAACCTAACTTTTTTCTATGGCACTTCAGGTCACCGTTTTGCGTTCCATTTTGAACGTCGCATCAAGCGGGGCACATGCTTGAGTTGGTTCTTGCAAAACGGCCGTTTAACCCATCTGCCTGGTTTCGGCCCACTCTACTTGTTCATTTGAATCATCGGGTTGGCAACAAACGAAATACTACCTGGAAACTAGTAGCTATTTCCGCACAACGCTTTGTGGATCATCGCCTGGTCGCACTTCGCCAAAACGCGAGTACCACGCAGGTTTCGCTTGCGCTTCTGGCTCATGCGAACGGCCAAGTGGCTCGTGCCAGCACCGCGGTGCTTCACTTTGCCATTAGCTGTGATCCGAAAACGTTTTTTGGTTGCCTTGTGCGTCTTCATCTTGGGCATAAAAGCAGCCTTTTCCAAAAAATGGTCTTCAGTTTTTATCTCCCGATTCGTACTGCCCATATAGAGCTCTGGCGGGAGAATCCAGAAATGTAACAACGAAAGCTTGAGTCGCCAAGGCAAAATCGTCCAATCTGGTAGGTTGCTTGAGCAATTTGTTCGTTCCAGCGAAGTTGGGGGAGGATGCTACCGGGTGGGGGCACCTAGAGTAGTGGTTGGCGAGTCATGTTCTGTGCCAAATTGGGAGAAAACCCCATTTCAACAGTCGCATTTGGTCTAGTTGATAGCAAATGTGTACTCGAAAGTGGGGTTTTTGCGTATCGCAGCCGTATTCAGCCGAATTGGCTATGGTTCATAAATGAGCGTGGCGATAATATTTAAGCCTTGCCGATTTCCTCGTTGGCCGGTATTTTTACAGATTCTCGCCCTCTCGGCTCTCGAAACTCGGAGTCACTTTGGGGCACACCTGCAAAAAATGAAATCCATTTGCATACCAAACACACTTAGAATCATCCATTTATCTGGAGCTTAGGACAGACGATTATGAGCACTTCGGCACCTCCACGACGCGGTAATCCTAGCAAGGGCAAAGGTCCTCGCAAACGTACGCGAGTTCGCGCCCGCTCCAAGAAGAAGGATCCGCTGTTCGTTGAAGGCAAACGCCCACGGCCAATGTACGTCGATTACAAAGACGTCGACTTGCTCCGCAAGCTGATCAATCGCCATGGTCGTATCGTAGGTCGTCGCAAGACCGGATGTTCCGCTGTGAGCCAACACGCTGTGACTTTGGCGATCAAACGAGCTCGCTTTATGGCTCTCTTGCCATACACCGGCGAATAATCGCACTGGTTTGCACAGTTCAATACGGCTTCGGGTTTCTCGAGGACGCACTTGAATTGAAACTTTAGAATAACATGCGCCGTGAGCTAGCAGCTTGCGGCGTTTTTTATTGGCACTTCTCGCGATTCTCTATTTCACTGGCGGGAAACAAACTCGATGTCGCACAACTTCATTTATTCGAGGCGTGTTGAATTTGCCGAAACGGATGCTGCGGGCATCGTACACTTTAGTGCCTTCTTTCTCTACATGGAGCAGGCAGAGCATGCAATGTGGAGACATTTAGGGCTAAGTGTTTTCCCGATGACGACTTCTGTGGGTGAGGTGAGTTGGCCAAGAGTGTCAGCGAGTTGCCAATATCGTGGGCCGGTTCGTTTTGAGCAAACGCTCGACATTCATCTTCACGTTGGTCGGCTCGGTGAAAAGAGCATTACGTTTCAGTATGAGTTGTTCTTGAATACTGCCAAAGTTGCCGATGGCGAAACGACAGTGGTATGTTGTCGATTATCGGAAGGGCACAAAATCGAATCGGTGCGCATTCCGGATGACGTGCGCAGTAAGTTGACTCCCTACGTGAGAGCCTGAAGTCGTGGAAAAAGATCTCACCTATCTTGAGCGGCTCACGTTGGCGCTAACCTATGGAGCCTCACGACTACCAGACGAGATAACGCA
>JBILTA010000131.1:0-10290 GCA_044371785.1 Pirellulaceae bacterium
CTGGGTCCATTTCATTACAAATGACCGAATAGCGAGCCAAGTCAATGTGATGCGTTAGGATGACAGGGCGCCCACTGGTTCCAACATGCTGTCTTAAATCTTCAACCAAAAAATCTAAACTATCAGCAGGCGCGTATCGTCTCTTCTGCGTATCCGAATCCTGCTTCCCAACCACAATTCCAAGATTGACGAAATGAACATTCCCCCAGTCCCAGGAGACCTGTAGGCCACTGGGTGAAATGTTTCCAAGGGATTGTTGACTTCGTTCCTTATTGCGACGAACAATTCCATTGACTGCGTAACCTTCAGCTTGCGGGCCATCGTGATTACCGTGCACTTCGTATACAGGGTATTCCACAGCACCTTCCATGCCGTTAATTCCAAAATCGTTACAGTAAGCCTTCCATTCTGTCTCCTGCATCTGCTTGTGTTGCGGACTGTTCTTATCACCGCTATCGATGATGTCTCCAGCATGAACCAAACCCTTCGGTACTAGCACGGATCCACCTCCTGCTTCAATAGGAATGGGGGTTCCAGGCAATTTTTGCAAAGTTCGTGCCAGGGCAGTAGTCACCTGCCTTGACCTTGGATCGAGTACCGTTGGGTCATTTTCATCTGCGAGATAATGTGTATCACCAATCAAAAGAAAACCTACACTAGGTGCATTCGACTCAAAACCCCTTATCTCCTGACGAATCGCCAAAGCAGAACCGCAGCCAGCTGCCATAAAGCCACGTCTTGATAGCTGACGAGCGAGTGGGCTTTGAGACATGTCCATGTGAAATTCTCCTTAACCAGCTAAGGCGCTAACTCGGAATTTTGGAAAGTCAAATAGGCTTCAAAAATCGGCCTTCGTGTCACATTGAGTACTTTGCGCAATTAGAATGCAATATCAAGTTCTGCCTAAGTCGTCGACACAGTAGCATCTTCCTGCATGATACTGACAATGTTGCCTTCGGTACCAATGATGTACGCAAGCCCCCGACGTTCGGAATCGCCATCTTGGGCACAGCGATCATAGCGTTCTTGGCGTGAGCGGCGACGACCGATTCATCAATACTGTCGACAACAATAGAGCACACATACGAGTTCAATGGCTTGCCCATAGTTGGTGAAGGCCCCTGCCGTCTCATCAGACCACCATTGATGCCCGGAATACTGTCCTGTTCAGTCATGATTAGCCAATCCTCAATTGGCCCATCCCATTTGGAAAATGCTAACCAAAAATGGAGTGATAGAATTCTATGCAGCACTGGGGATCTTCGGCATGAATTTCCAAGTGACCGAATCGCCCCGTGGTAGATACCTCATTCCCGCAATAGCAAATCACCACACAAAGTTGAATGCCATTTAACTTCAAACAGATTCGCCGATCCAATAAAAACTGCGGTGCATGGCACCTTGATCGCGGACACTGGTGGGTCCCTTCCGCACCATCCCCCTAGCCAGCTTTTGTCTCTCAGCTTTCGACCCTTTTATAGTCTACTACCATATCCGAATACCGGGCGAGAAAAGCCTACCGTTTTCTGGGAGGAGCCCCAAAACGGACTCTTAACAGTTGACAAAATGCAGTATGATACTTTGAGGGGCGAAATCAAGAACAGCAGCCCCTGCCGACAAATACTTTTCCCTCGACTCAGTTTGCAATTCCCACCTGCGAACCAGTGACAAGCTCAATAGGCTTCAACATGACATCACCGATCTCGTGGATAACTCGCGCCCTATTGTTGTCCATTTTCCTATTCCAAACAGTCCAGTCCGTTCCAGCTCTTGAAGGCGAATTGAGCTATGACCGTGACATTCGTCCCATTTTGTCGGAAAACTGTTTTTCATGTCACGGCTTTGATGACAAAACACGCGAAGCCGATTTGCGACTCGACACTCGCGCAGGCGCCGTCGACGAAGGAAAAGCGATCATCGCAGGTAACGGAGACGAGAGTCCGCTGATTGAGAGAATTCAGTCAACAGATGATGAACTTGTCATGCCTCCGCCCGAATCGGGCAAACATTTGACGGATGCGCAAAAAGAGTTGCTGAAACGCTGGATTGATCAAGGAGCGAATTACGAGAAGCATTGGGCCTTCGAGAAACCAAAAAAGATTAGCCCACCAACTATCGCCGGTGCCACTCAGCCCATCGATCAGTTCGTTCAAGCCAAGTTGGCTGAATACAAACTACCACCATCGCCAGTAGCTGCACCAGCAACCTTGATTCGCCGCGCTAGCCTTGACCTCATCGGTTTGCCCCCCACACCTCATGAAATTCAGCACTTTGAAGAAGCTGCAGCGAAAGACCTTCAAGGTGCTTATCGCGAACTTCTAAATCGCCTTCTTTCGAGTCCACATTTCGGCGAACGTTGGGGACGCTGGTGGCTAGATCAAGCTCGTTATGCTGATAGCCATGGCTACTCCATCGATGGTGAACGGGAAATCTGGATGTATCGCGATTGGGTGATCACAGCTCTTAATGAAAACAAGCCATTCGATCAGTTTACCATCGAACAGCTGGCGGGGGACCTCATCCCTGAAGCAACCATCCAACAAAAAGTGGCAACGGGTTTTCATCGCAATACACAAATCAATCAAGAAGGTGGTGTCGATCCCGAGCAATTCCGAATGGATAGTATCTTCGATCGAGTCGCCACCACCGGCAACGTTTGGCTTGGACTTTCGATCGGCTGCGCTCAGTGTCATTCGCACAAGTTCGATCCGATCACGCAAAAGGAGTATTATCAACTATTTGCGTTTCTCAACAATCAAGATGAACCCTCCATCAAAGTTTACCCCGAAGACGTGAATGTAGACCAACTGAGTGCAGAACGAGCCGATATCGAAAAACAACTTACGGCCTTTTTGAAAGAACAGGAAACGGCCTATCAGAAATGGGAAAATGAACTCACGGAAGAGCAACGCAAGGCTCTTCCAGAAGCAACGATGAAATTGCTCAAAGTCAAAGATGACAAACGTAAGATGACCGAACGCCTCCAACTCCTAGCGGCAGCGGGAATTACGGGCACCTCCGATTTCGATAGCAAAATAGTTCGGCTCACCGAAATCGAAGCACAATTGAATAAAGGCGTTTCAACCCTAGTGCTATCAGAACGCAAAACTCCGCGAGATACATTTATCTTGATCAAAGGCGACTTTACTCGCCCCGATGAGAAGGTCCAACCAGGAACACCATCGGTGCTCCATTCATTGCCAACCGAAAACCCGAATCCCACGCGGCTTGATTTAGCCAAATGGCTGGTTAGTCCAGAGAACCCGCTCACCTCGCGCGTAATTACCAATCGTGTATGGCTACAGCTTTTCGGAAAGGGCATCGTCGAAACAGAAAATGATTTTGGATTGCAAGGAACCGTCCCAAGCCATCCCGAATTGCTCGATTGGTTAGCCGTTGACTTTCGTGAGAGTGGCTGGAATTTCAAAGAGCTGCTCCGCAACATCATGCTGTCACATACCTATATGCAAAGCTCGGCTCATCGAGCCGATGTTGCCGCTATCGACCCTCTCAATGTCTATTTGGCGAAACAAAATCGTTTGCGTTTGGAAGCGGAGATCGTCCGCGATGTCGCCCTTAGTGCCAGTGGCTTGCTCGCTCCTAAAATGTATGGTCCACCTGTTAGACCACCGATTCCTGAAGGCATCATGACTGTGGGGCAATCGCAACGTAAATGGGTAGCCAGCCAAGGTGAAGATCGTTATCGACGTGCTATTTACACCTTTCTTTATCGTGTCACTCCCCCACCAGCTCTCAATGTATTCGATGCACCTGATGGGCTGAGCAGTTGCACCCGACGCATTCGCAGCAACACGCCACTCCAAGCACTAACATTATTGAATGACCCTGCCTTCTTCGAATTCGCGGTCGCAATGGAGAAACGCATTCAGGAGGAAGGACTAGAAAAGTGCTTCATTCACTGTACGTCCCGTAAACCGACTGCCGAAGAATTGCAATTGATCGGTTCGCTCGACTCGCTTAACGCAGCTCGTGCCCTATTGAATCTAGATGAAACATTGAATCGAGAGTAATGCCATGAACCAACATTCTGAAGAACAGAATCTACGCAATATCACGCGTCGCCATCTCTTCAGCCAATGCTCGATGGGTATTGGCTCGATTGCACTAGCCTCGCTGTTGGCTGAGAAACAACTTCAAGCGACCGAGCCCGATTCACAGACTAATCCGTTGCAACCGAAAAAAGGACACTTTCCTGCCAAGGCAAAGAATGTGATCTTTCTTTTTATGGCTGGTGGACCGTCGCAATTAGAAACCTTCGATTACAAACCGAAACTCAATGAACTGAGCGGCAAGCCGATTCCCGAAAGCTTTATCGAAGGGAAGCGGTTTGCTTTTATGTCGAGCAGCCATCGTACCGACTTGTTAGGCTTTCATCCGAAATTCAAGCAATATGGCGAAAATGGAACGTGGGTAAGCGACTACATGCCAAATGTCGGCGGTATCGTCGATGACATTACGATCGTAAAGACTTGCAAGACTGATCTGTTTAATCATGCCCCTGCTAAGCTGTTCATGAACACCGGAAGCGGCCTGTTTGGACGCCCAAGCTTGGGTGCTTGGGTCACTTATGGTATTGGAAGCGAATGTGATAACTTGCCCGGATTTGTCGTATTGCAGAGTGGACCGCGCGGGCCACGTGGTGGAGCCATGCACTGGACCAGTGGCATGCTCCCAACCACTTATCAAGGTGTACCGCTACGTAACCAAGGCGATCCGATCTTGAATTTGTCGAATCCTGCCAACATCTCCGATGCTCAGCAGCGACAATTGATCGATACATTAAAGCAGTTGAATCTAAAGAAGCTGGTCGAATCAGGTGACCAAGAAATCGCCACGCGCATCAACGCCTATGAGATGGCGTATCGTATGCAGAGCAGTGCTCCCGAGCTGATGGATACATCCGCTGAAACAGCTGAAACTCTGGAACTCTACGGTATTAAAGATCCTAAAGAGACTAGCTACGCCCGCAATTGCCTATTGGCTCGAAGGCTCGTTCAACGTGGCGTACGATTTGTGCAACTGTACCACACGAACTGGGACCATCATGGTGGCACAACGGAGAACCTGGAGAAGCATCTACCCGAAATCTGCAAAGAGGTCGATCAAGCAACCGCCGCACTGGTAAAAGATCTTGATCGATTGGGTATGTTAGAAGACACGCTTGTCATTTGGGGTGGTGAATTCGGACGAACGCCGATGGGAGAAATGCGTGAATCGACGGGACGAAATCATCATATCGATGCGTTCACGATGTGGTTCGCCGGCGGCGGCTTTAAGCGCGGGCAAGTCTTCGGTGAAACCGACGAATTCGGTTTTGGTTCTATCAAAGATCCTGTGCATGTACGTGATATCCATGCCACCATCCTGCATTTGCTTGGCTTAGATCACGAAAAGTTGTCGGTCAGGTTCCAAGGCCTCGATGTTCGCCTAACCGGAGTGGAGAAGGCGCATGTCCTGAAGAGCTTGCTGACGTAGCTCGATTCAGTTTCAAGCTGTGATGATTACGTTTGCTGGCCAAATAGGGCCGATAGGACTTGTCTTGGCGAGTCTACCATGTATTGCATAGGCATCTCTTGAAGACCGCCTCAACCAGCTCCCCCCCCCTCGACTAAAGGGGAGTGCAATCTACTGCTTTTGAGTGAGTTGGTACTTCTAGCTATTTTTGCGCCTAGGACTGAAACCCTTTTGGGCCAGAATCCGTATTATCCATTACTTAGCGCTGAAAAAAGTATTTTTTGGCAACACCTTCCTCGATTTCGTTTGTTTTCTTGAATGTCCAGCGAAAACGACCACTGGAAGCCTCTAACTGAAATCCCACTATGAGCTCAAACCATTCGTCTCATCTCGCAGTTTCGCTGCGTCGAGTCACCAAACACTTCGGTTCGCAGACGGCAGTAAATGCTGTTGATCTGGAGATTCCTGAAGGTTCTATCCATGGAATCATTGGCCCCAACGGCTCAGGCAAAACCACCACGCTGCGTATGATCCTTCGCATCTATCGACCCGACTCCGGCACTGTTTCGGTCCTCGGCCAAGATCATGGAGAAGCGGCCGACGACCGTGTCGGTTATCTCCCTGAAGAACGTGGACTCTATCATCGTATGAAAGTGCGAGATGTTCTTCGATACTTCGCACGCTTGAAGGGCCACAAGCGCCCTGACTCCGATATCAATCGTTGGTTAGATAAACTGCAAGCTACCGAATACGCCCACAAACGAATTGAACAACTCTCGAAAGGAATGGCACAAAAGATCCAATTTATCGCCGCCGTTGTGGCTAATCCCAAATTGGTCATCCTTGACGAACCATTCAGTGGACTCGATCCGGTCAACATGGAAGTCTTGCGTGACGCCGTTCTCGAATTACGACGTCAAGGCACAACGGTTCTCTTAAGCACGCATGATATGGATGTTGCCGAACAAATGTGCGACCGTATCTGCATGATCTACAAAGGTAACAAGGTCCTCGACGGAACGCTCCATGAAATCCAGATGGAATATGGGGAGCCCATATTGCGAGTCAAGATGGCTCAAGCGGTCGCACCCGATTTTCAACATGCCTCTCTATCACAACTGATCGATGGCATTACCACCAATGGCTTGTTTCATGATATCCGACTCAAATCGGCTGAAGGACGCTACACAGTCTTGAAACGATTAGTAGAACAAGGCGACGTCGAGCACTTTGAAACAGTCAAGCCAACACTGCATGACATCTTTGTCCGCATCGCTCGTCCATCTGTAGCAGAAGACAACTGAGAAGACTAAAGCAACGCAAAGCGAACATAAAAACAAAGCAAAAACCATGAATAAAATACTTGTAATCGCACGACGTGAATATTTGGCGATGGTGGCTACGAAAACGTTCTTAGTCACCCTGATCATGATGCCCATTCTGATGTTCGGTGGTCTGATCCTCATTCCCACTTTATCCAAAATTACCGGTGGTCAAAAACGCTCCATTATGGTCGTCGATGGAACTGGGAAGTTGGGAGAAACCTTGAAAGCGGCGGCCGACGCGCGAAATCAAGCCTTGACTCAAAACAAGAAAGTATCGGAAGCGGAATCGCGAGATCCTACGAATGCACAAGATATCTTCGATTTGCAACTGGTTAATGCAACTGAATTAACTGATGAAAAACGTCTCGCATGGAGCGATGATATACGCAATGGAAAGCTGTACGCGTTTGTCGAAATTCCTGCCGATCTATTCTCGCCCCAGGCTTTACCCTCAACCAAGTTCGTAAGTCAAGATTCGGCCATCTCCGCCGCTAGAATGTGGCTAGAAGCAATGATTGACCCGATCGTTCGTCAGGAAAAAGCGAAGACCTTAGGGCTCGATGCGAATTTAGTTCAATTGGCAACGGCCCCCGTACAGTTGGCTCCCACAATGCCTTATGAACGCAGCACTGCCAGTGCTGCGGAGGGTGGCGGAATTACAGCGAAAGAGAAGAAGTTCGATATGTCCACCTTCTTCGCCCCCTTCGGCATGATGATGCTGATGTTCCTGGTGATCTTCTTAGCCGCGCAGCCGATGTTGGAAAGTGCGATGGAAGAGAAATCTCAACGCATTGCCGAAGTATTGCTCGGTAGTGTTACCCCATCGCAATTGATGACCGGTAAGTTGCTCGGAAATGTGGGCGCCTCCTTGCTGGTTTTCACCCTGTATGGTGTTGGAGCATACATCATGCTGGTACAGCAGAACATGCAGAACTTAGTGCCACTCAACCTTATTCCTTGGTTTGTGGTCTTTCAAATCATGGGGGTATTGTTCTTCAGTTCGATCTTTATGGCGATTGGTGCCAGTGTACGGGAACTAAAGGAAGCCCAAAGCTTATTGTTACCCGTGTGGTTAGTCATGATGCTGCCGATGATGGTATGGTTTGTGGCTGTGCGTGATCCCCTCGGTCCAATTTCGGTAGCCTTGTCACTTTTTCCACCTAGCGCTCCGATGATGAACATCTTACGTATGGGAACTGGAACGACCATTCCGCTGTGGCAACCCATTTTAAGTGCGATCTTGTTGGGTCTGGCCACGGCAGGCGTCATATGGATGGCTGGACGAGTTTACCGCACCAGCTTGCTCCGCAACGATTCCGTGAAGAGCCTCACGCAGTTCCTCCAACGCATTGCAGCCCCAACCCCGCGATAGTTCATGGCCCAAAGAAATACTTTCGCTTCAACTCAGGGTGTCGGGTCCCAAAGATCGACACCCTGACTCATTCCATGAGCAATAAAATAGCCTCCGTGATGTGGTCCACCCATTTTTGGCAATTGTGCAAATGACAGCTCAGGACTACTAAGCCAGGGCGCTTCAAATTTAAGCGGAACATCGACGATCGAAGCTGCTTTGCGATCGCGAGATGGGATCATGGCAAAATGTGCCAGCCGAATCTCCTTCGGCGGAGTTTTCTCAAAAACATCACGAAGGAGACAACGATAAATGGGAGGCGCGGCTAAAGCGATCTCCGGTACTTGCTGAAGGGGAATACCTTCAGTGATCACTTCGTCAAGGTCACTCCGTTCCAAGAATGGCAGTATGGCCGTCATCCAACCACCCACCTTTCCTGGTTCAGACGGTGGCGGAATTCGTTTCATCACTTCCACGTATTGAACCAAGGCCAAATTCGTCTGATAGACATTGTTTTTGCATACTGTGTCCCGAGCCCGATTTCGAGCCGCTTGGACAGCCGGGAAAAGCAGAGCCATCAGAATAGCAATGATCCCTAAGACCACCAAAGACTCAACCAGAGAAAGGCCACGTCGACGACGATGATGAATGAGCACATCAAGCTCGCTATGACTTCTTCGGAACAAAATTGATGGCGGGCATGATGACATACACCTCACCAGGCTGAAGGTCGTCCACTGTCAAATAGCCTTTTTCCAATTCAATCGTGGAATACTTAGCAAACTTATGGCCATGCTGAAGCATCTTTGCGGATTGGAACTTGATGCCGTTCAATGAGTCAGCTTCCAATGGTACAGCGATCTTCCCATCACCCACAAAGAACCGTACGCCTTGAACTGTCGTAGTTCCCGCTGCTAGCTCAACCATCATCTGTGGGCTGGCCTCGATATAACTTAGCTCCACATCAGCAACAGGCAATTTGACTTTGGCCACTCGACTATCGAGATAGCCCTTCTTCTCTACAGCAGACAACGGAACGATTGCAATTAAAGCTAGTCCCAACACCCACATCATTGCATTGTTCATAATGCTCACCTTGCGTTTTTCAAAGTTGACGGTGCCGTGGAACACGTTCCACCTACCACAACACTCTACGGCTTTGTTTCCAGTATCGTGATTGTCGGCCTTTTGAGATAGACAATCGGCATTTCGCCGTCGTTACTGGTAAAGTAAGCCAAGTGATATAAGCCACATGGTAGAACATTTCCACCTGTTGGATCTACTTGTTGCCACCCTTTTCCCTCCAAAAAATACTCACACCATACATGGCCACTAGTTCCATAGAGCCATCCCCCCACTTGTCGGCTTGGAACTCCCGCTGCACGTGCCAAGGTCACAAACAAATCAGAGAAGTCCCAACAGTGCCCGAATTTCTGCTTTAAAACCTGCTCCGTTCCATATCGAGAACCGATCTGGCCGCTGTATTTTATGTTCGTTCCAGGACTTAACCACTTCAAAATGGCTACAACTTTTTGCTCATTCGTTTCAGCATTTTGGGTAATCGATTGAGCGAGTCGAACGATGGCAGGATCTGCGGCTGGCCAACTCGGTGTACTTCGTAACATTTGAGGAGCTGGTACTTCATCGCTTGGCATCAGCCCATCATTATCGACGACCAATGTAACGTCCACTGGCACAAAAGGCACACCATAACGAGTCGCGGGAGCCTCAAACTCATACATTGTGGTAACGTCTTGAGCGGCTTGTTTCCTCGGTTCAACTTTCCAATTAATTTTTACGATGGGTTGTGAATTCGAACTGCGCAACGTCAAAGACCTCCCAAACACAAATTGGCTCGATAGGTTTTCAACCTCTTTCTTACCGCTGGCCTGGTCTCTTTCAGCTTGCAAGAACGCCAGGAAAAGCGGATTGCAACTCATGTAGTTTGCTTTATCGATCAGCGCTAATTCCGCTTTTACTTGGTAGGTGATTTTCGTGGGTTTGGGCAATATTCCCAACTCGTACGAAGACTTTAATGCAATCGCTTCATCGATGTCTCGTCCTACAAACTCGACAACAATCTGGCGTTGTCGCTGCACAAAAGGTTTTCGTTTGATCTTCTCCAGCGACTTTTCGATG
>JBILTA010000132.1:0-10278 GCA_044371785.1 Pirellulaceae bacterium
TGTGAGTTACGTCAGCGTCCCTGACTCACGCCCCTCCGAGCTAGCCACAGAAATTCAGACACATGCTGCACTTGTACGAGCCGTACAAGCTGCGAACCTCGGTGGCGGACCGATCAAGTTTGAACATGCCACAAAGCTCACCGATACAACGCCCGTTGCAGCGAAAGCCCAGGTAAATTCAAAGGCCCAAGTAAACACAAAGGCTCAGGTAAATCTAAAGGCTCAGGCTAATTCGGAAACAAGTTCAAATATAACCAGCAAATCGCTTCGCCCAAGCATTACTAGCGAGGTCGCCGCAGATGTACCGAACGCATCAGACCGGCGCACGCGTGCACGCCAACAACCAGCCGCAATTTTCTCTGGCACTACGGATGGTAGCAACTTTGGCTTTGCAGATTCGTCCAAAATTGCGACCTAAAAGTTCCCGTTAGACGCCGGGATTCGAAAAATCGTTGTAGGCTTCGAATTCGTTCATGCGATCAGGAGCTTTGTCGCCAAAGCGTGTAAAGTCCTTTTCCCAAATCACTTCGATTTCACCGATTGGACCGTTACGCTGTTTGGCTACGATAATCTCAGCCTGACCTGCATATTGCGATGCTTCTTCACCGCGATGATAATACTCTTCGCGATGAACAAACATCACGACGTCCGCGTCTTGTTCGATCGCGCCTGATTCACGCAAGTGACTTAAACGCGGACGATGATCTTTACTGTCTTCCGCCTGACGGTTGAGCTGCGCAAGACATAAAACAGGAACTTCTTGTTCACGAGCCATCCCTTTCAAACGACGCGCAATCTTGGCCACCTGTTCTTGTCGTGGATCTTTAGGATTGTCTGGCTCAATCAGCTGCAAGTAGTCAATAACGATTAGACCTATGCGTCCTTCACGCTGTTTGATGCGGCGTGCAACAGCAGAGATTTCGCTCACGGTTCGCGATGGTTTGTCATCGACATACAGTGGTGAGGCGGCAACTTCACCCGCCTTCTGAACCAACCGCAATCGATCTTCTTTACTGATCGTACCCGCTCTCAAACGATGTCCATTGACGCGAGCTACCGAGCAGAGCAAACGGTCCGCCAATTCGATCCCCGACATTTCCAAACTGACAAATAATACGGGAGCTTTGTCTTTCATCGCCACATTCTCGGCGATGTTCATCGCCAATGCAGTTTTTCCCATACTGGGACGAGCCGCCAAAATGAGCAATTCGCCGTTATGGAATCCACCCGTTTGCTTGTCGAAGTCGGTAAGGTGCGTCAACACACCACCATCAACGTGTGTTCCGTCCATACGGGCATCGATACGATCCAACGCCCGTACTAAAATATCGCTGATCGACTCTACCGATGCCCCGCTTCGCTCATCTTGAATACCAAAGATCTTTTGCTCAGCCTGCGCGACCAACTTCTTCGGGTCTACAGACTCGTCATAGGCTTCCTTCAGAATCGAACTACTCGCTTCAATCAACTTTCGCAAAACGGCTTTATCTCGAATGATCTCGGCATAATATTCGGCATGACCTACGTTACCAACGCTGTTAGCCAACTTCGCAAGATAAGCGGCTCCACCGATCAATTCTAAATCGCCCGAGCTGCGTAGTTGATTGACCAATAAAGTGGTGTCAACTTTGCGACCTGATTCAAACATCGCAATCATGTGCTGATACAGTTTGCGATTGGCATCGTCATAGAAATCATCACTGCGAAGAACCAACACCAAGTCGTCACAAACATCGGGATGCAGCAGAATGCTACCGAGCACCGCCATTTCGGCATCGAGATCCCAAGGAGGTGACCGCTCCAAGATCTCGGCCGGCGTCATCGCAAAGAGCTCATCCTGACGCCCTTGGCCATTTTCGCCTTTGCGTCCACGTTTCCCCCGCCCCTTACCGTTTTGATCTCCTTTATTGAAATCATTTGAATCCTTGGCCACTGCATCCACTCCTTTGACCTGCTTCTCTATATTGCGAGAAGTGAGAACCCTATGTCGATCGTATTCAAAACGGATATTGAACAATCACGCTCTGCTGCGACTTACGGTGCTCGTAAATCGCCATAAGCTATGTAACGTATTCCCCAAACTTGCCTTCGTTTTGCTTTACCCAATGGCGTATCGCAACCCCCACAATCCAGGACCTCTACCAACTTTATTCGCGTAACTGCTACCCCGACAAGCACTTGTTGTTGGTGGAAATATTGCGGATTTTTCGAAATCCACAACGATTGGTTAACGCTTGATCGGTAAAGCGCTGCGACTGGACCAAGCGTTCACCGAATTGTGATAACTTTAGGCGCACTTGCCAGTGACCGGTTTTCCATTCGGACCAACATCAGAATCGGAACGGGTCCTAACCCCAAAGCCGAAGAAGGAATTGAAATCGTCCCTTTCTCTCCTTCGCATTTTCCAAGCGGCTGCCCATAACAATACAACTCAATGGAACTCGCTTGGGGATACCCCACCTGCACTTCAATTTCGGGCACAGCATCGCGTTCGACTTCTGGCGGTAACTCCAACACAAAATCTTGTTGAGCGACTCGGTGATAAAATCCGAATCGCTGCTCATACTGTCGGCGCAACAAAGAATCATCTGTAGAGATCACAGCCACCTCATGATAGCCGGGCCCAAGTGGATCAAGGCCGATGGACACATCTTCAACAAATGGATTCTCTCGAACCAATCGACTATCAAACATAAATTGAACCAACTTAGCCGGTGGCACCAATTTTCCAGAGTCCTTGGCAGTAGAACGCAACTTCAATTTCAATTTCATCGCCCCAATCAATTCATCACCGGAACTTAAACCTTCGACATCAAATTCGGGCGCTGTCAAAAAGGGTTTGCACAACGGATCACCCACAATCAACAATTGATAAGGTCCTAACACCGACAAATAGAAAGCTTCCGCTAAGGTCGCCCCTTCGGCGTAATGAGCCTGAATCATCGGATGCGGAAACTTGGCTTGAATCGCGTACGGTTCCGTCACGGTACCACTACTTCCCGCTGCTCCCCCTCGCAAGAATGCCGACAATTTTGTTTGGCCAGCCCCAGGCGTCATGATCCCGCCCAAACTGGTCAAATTTTCCGCAATCGCTCCCGCCTTCAAACTGCTGCCCGATCCTGGCCAGTCAAAATCTGCCGCCCCAATCATCAAACCTATACAATCTTCTTTCTTTGAAGGAAGAGTCCCTTCCACCACTTCCGCTTGATGCCCCAACTTCTTCAAAGAACGAATGGCTAAATCGAAAGCGGGTTGACGAGTCTTCGTTCGCACATCGCCCGACAATGTGTAATAAAACGTCCCCTGCGGATGCGTACCATCAGCCTCGATCGACCGCTTCAATTGCGCTAAGGCTTCAGCAACTGTCGTCCCCTGGCCACGTGTTACTGCCAACACGGTGGACATCACATGCCGCAATCCTTCACTGGCAACCGTACTGGTGACACCATTGGGTCCCCAGACTACTCGCGATTCAAAACCAACCGTAGGCTGATAGTCGAAGGGCAAATTGGGAGTCTTGCCCAACAACATCTTCATGCGAGCATCTTCTTGTAGCGAAGCAAAAGCCTCATCTTTTTCAAGCTTCTCTCGAAACACCCAACCTGCATCTACGGCTGTTTCCAACAAATCGATGGCACTCTCTTTCTCACCTGCTAACGCATATTGAGTCGCTGCCAAATAAGCCGAAGGAAATTGATTTGGCATCTCGACAAAAATGGCTTCATACGCTTCGGCCGCTTCTTTGTGCTTCCCTTCTTTAACCAACGCGTCGACAACTCGCCAGCGCTCCGATTTGTCCGCAGAAAAAGGACTCACAAAAAAATGCGCACCCTGCCTGCGAGCATAAAGATTGCAGTCCAGGGCCAGATAGCTTGGACTCTTCTGGAATACGAATTGACTCAACATCGTCAGGCCGTTGATCGATCCCACGGGCGTGATATAAATCGGCCGATTGGGAATCCCCTTTAAATCAACCTCCAACTGAATCGCGGTTGGAAAGCCGGCCGAATAGGCAATGCACTTCACATCGTTGAGTCCGCGACGATCAATCTCAGCAAACAATGGCTTTACAATCAAGTCTCTGAATTGATCGACGGTAATCGTCTCTTGATCAGGGATGTCATTGAGAACGATCACGTTCGAACCTGGAATATTACGCCAGTGCACATAGTGATTGGCGATAGTGCGTGAATCGTCCGACGCACCATTGATGGCCACAACCACTTGGCTCTCCGTCACGCCACCCCATGCGATCTCCACCGATGTCACCGACCCCCACAGCATCAACATCAACGACGTAAACAAGGGGAGATATCGCGCTATCAATGAATGTGCCATTTCGAGGTGAATCCGCTTTCTCAGAATTCGATTCGTTAGAGTCGAGGCATAATTTTTCATCATCATATACCCGTTTGCCCAGGACCAGAACACAACCAAAAATACTACACCCTTTCCGACTACACCCTTAAAAGCTACATCCATTACAATTCCAACTAAATGGCAGAAAAGAATCGGACAAAACCAGAAAAAGGAAAGTTGCCGTCTCGAGCCTCTGTTCGGGACAAATTCGAGGGATAGCTGGCACACTTTGTTAAATTTCAGGCACAAATCGCCGATAGTTCTTGGGTCCACTTTTCAGGAAAGTTGCCTGCAAACGACCAAAAATCTGCTGCCAATGGCCACTGAAACCCTGGAACTTTTGGGCAATTCATGCAAAATATAGAGGAGATTCGAGAACCGCAAACCTTTCCGGTAAGGTTCTCTTGCAAGCCTCGCAGCAATCTTTATAATCCCAACCTCAATTTGCGTGACAGTGTCGCAAATCTTACCGGTCCAATGAGCCGGTGGGGCAAGCGAATGACCTAATGTACGAAACTTAAAAGTACTAAAAGCGGGTGTAGCTCAGTTGGTAGAGCACAACGTTGCCAACGTTGTTGTCGTGGGTTCGAATCCCATCACCCGCTCTTAAGGTCATGCTTGCCCTTTGTTTTTTGTTCCCTTGAACTTTCTGGTTTCCCGGCATCCGGGGTGGATTACTGAGATGGACGAGTCTGCTACATCGTCGGAAAGCGTTGCTCTGGCAACACCTGAGGGAGCTTCTGAAGCTCTGAAGATTTCACACAAAATCGACAGCCCAAGCTCATGCGTTCGTCACGTTGTCGTGACCGTACCTCGCGAAGAAATCACTAAAGCCCTCCACAAAGCCTTTGATGATTTGCGTCCTCGCGCTGATCTTCCTGGCTTCCGAATTGGTAAGGCTCCTCGCAAACTTGTAGAAAAGAAGTTTTATCCACAAGTTGCTGACCAAGTCAAAAATGGTTTGCTGATGCAAAGTCTTCAGCAAGTAACCGAAGGTGGTCACTTCTCGGCAATTAGCGAACCCGATTTCAAAATCGATGCGATCGAATTGCCAGAAGAGGGTGACTTCACTTATGAGTTCACCATCGAAGTTCGCCCTGAATTCGACACACCGAACTGGAAGGGCTTGTCGCTCACGCGCCCTGTTCACACCTTCACCGATGCCGAAATTGATCGCCACTTGCATCGCACTTTGGCTCGCTTTGCTCCAAGCACCGCAGTCGATGATGCCGCTAAGTTGGGCGACAACTTATTGGTCAGCTTGTCGTTTGCCAAAGATGGCAAGACATTTAACGAACTTGAAGAAGTTCGTGTCGACGTTCGCCCAACCCTCAGCTTCCCAGATGCGGAAATCGCTGATTTTGGTTCAGTAGTTGTAGGCGCAAAAGAAGGCGAAAAGAAGAGCCTTAAAGCGACAATCTCAGCAGATAGTGCTAACGAAGAATATCGTGGCCAAGAAGTTGATGTCGAAGTTTCGATTATCGAAGTCAGTCGCCTAGACGTTGACGAACTTTCGCCAGCATTCTTGGAACAACTTGGCTTTAAAGACACCGCCGAACTCAAGTCCTATGTTCGCTTGGAACTTGAACGTCAACTGGAGTATCGTCAGCAACAAGATTTGCGCAATCAAATCACCGCTGAATTGACCAAAGACGCGAAGTTTGACCTGCCTGAAGATTTAGTTCGCCGCCAATCTTACCGCGAAATCCAACGCCAAGTTCTCGAAATGCAACGCAGCGGTTTCGGAGAGGATGCCATCCGCGAAGCATCCAACGTACTTCGCCGCAATGCACAAGCCATTACGATTAAGGCTTTGCGTGAGCACTTCATCCTTGAGAAGATTGCTGAAGAACTCAAGATTGAACCAAACGCCGAACAATACGAAACAGAAATTCAGTTGATCGCTGAGCAGTCCGAGTCTAGCCCACGTCGCGTGCGTGCTCGCTTGGAAAAGACCGGACAAATGGATGCTCTTCGCAACCAGATTATCGAGCGCGAAGTCATTCGCCTCATAGCTGAAGCTGCTTCCGTTACCGATAGCGAGGATTCGAAGCTGATTGCGGAAGACCCAACCAGCTACGCACTTTCGGCCACAATTGCTCCTGAAGTAACTGCGATTCCAGAAGCGAAATTTAGCGATTCGATCGACAATAAGACAGGCAAACCAACCCACGAGTAAGCGGTTTGCTAAGTCTGGAACAATGCATGAGAGCCGACGGAAACGTCGGCTCTTTTCATTTACACCAAGATCGCAATAACTCCTTGCCTGCTGGTGTGTTACGTCAACTATCCGCCTTGCGATCCAGCGAAACCTGCGGCTTATCCCGGACAATGCGAACGGAGGGATAATTCAGTTTGGACCTATTGAGCGAGCTGGAATATCTAATCCACGGCCAATTTCGTTTTTGCTTTGTGCCACTTAATGCGATTTATTTCGATGTAGTCATCTTGCCGAAGCAAGGGCAAATGGGAACGATATGAAATAACGATTTGCTAGTCTCTACTGGCGGCGGTCTTGGGCTTCAACAGAAACTTGAGACAGCTTCAGCGGAATCTTACTGCTCTTCATGAAGGAACGCACATTGAGCCCGTATTCAAACTTACCACCGATCCGGGATTCATACAGCTACCAAAGTGTTCAGCGTCAACGCCAACTGACACTGGGTGACTTGCTGCTTGAAAACCGAATCGTGTTTTTGCAAGGTGAGATTTACACCGGCAATGCTAACGAAGTGGTGATGAAGCTTTTGTATCTCCAAAGCGAAAATCGCCGCAAGGATATTCACTTCTATATCAATTCCCCGGGTGGTGATGTGATTGCCACTTTGGCCATTTACGACACCATGCAAATGATCTCGTGCCCAGTCGCAACTTACTGCGTCGGCCAAGCTGCCAGTGGTGGAGCAATCTTGCTCGCTGGTGGAACCAAGGGCAAACGCTATGTGTTGCCTCACAGCCGCGTTATGGTGCACCAACCTGCCGGTGGTGTTAGCGGTCAGGTGACCGACATCGAAATCCAAGCTGCAGAAATCTTGAAGTATCGCGAAACACTGAACGGCATCTTGGCTAGCCACACCGGCAAGTCGGCAGATCAAATCGCCAAAGACACCGATCGCGATTTCTTCCTATCCGCACAAGAAGCTATCGATTACGGCCTGGTTGACCAAATGTTGACCAAGCAGCAAGTCGCGGCCGATGACGACGACAAATAATTCGCTGATCGCACCAACACAACTCAACCAGGATTTCATACGATGCCTTTAATTCCTTATGTGATCGAAAAGAGTGGTCGCGAAGAGCGGATGTACGACATCTACAGCCGACTTCTGAAAGACCGCATCATCTTCTTGGGCACCCAAGTGGATGATCAAGTGGCCAATGCTTTGGTCGCCCAGATGCTATTTTTGCAATCCGATGATCCGAAAGCTGACATTCATCTCTACATCAATTCGCCTGGTGGTAGCGTGAGTGCAGGTATGGCGATCTACGACACCATGCAATTTGTCTCGTGCGATGTGGCCACCTACTGCATTGGTCAGGCTGCTTCGATGGGTGCGGTGCTCTTGGCAGCTGGCGCGAAAAACAAACGGTTTGCTTTGCCGAACGCGCGCATCATGATTCATCAACCGCTAGCTGGTATGCAAGGTACAGCGGAAGAAATCGCCATTCATGTTCGCGAATTTCAACGCATCAAGCAAAAGCTTAACGGCATTTTGCTCAAGCACACCGGCCAAACACTACAGAAAATCGAACAAGACACAGAACGTGATCGCTTCATGTCCGCAGAAGAAGCTGTCGGTTATGGTCTGATCGATCGAGTCGTCGAATCGATGCCACGCGTTGAAACCGAACCTAAAAAAGAATAGTCACTGACCGCTGGTTTTGTAGACTGAAACATACAACCCTCGAGCCCCCAAGGTTCGAGGGTTTTTCATGCGCCTTCGCCTCACAATCGCTCCAAACCAAGATACAACTCGACATACTTCTGAAGCTGGCTCGAAAGCTGAAAATCGCTCTCGATCTTCTGACGATTGCGAAGACTTATTGTTTTACGAAGAGTCGTATCGGTAGCAATCTTTACAATGGATTCAGCCCAAACGCGGCGATCCTGCACCGGAACCACTTCTCCGTCGCTTGGCTCACCCAATAACTCGCGGATCCCTTGCACATCAAACGCCACGACCGGCGTTCCCTCGGCCATCGCTTCTAAACATACATTAGGCATACCTTCGTATTGCGCGGGGAGCACCAGCATCTCTGCTTGTCGCATCCACCGACGAGGCTGATCGAGCCACCCCACCAAATGAATTCTGTTTTTCAAATTTGGGGACTCTGATTGTAAACCCTCGAGTTTCTGCAAGAGTTGCGTCTGCTGGGGCCCTCGCCCCGCGATGACCAAATGATGCCCGGGTAGCTGCGTCAGCCAATCGCTGGCGGTATCGATCAACCACGTTGCACCTTTTTGTGCCTCCAGTCGCCCCACAAACAAAACCACCTTGGCATTCGCTGGAAGCCCCAGACTTTCCCATTCTGGCGGGGACTCATTTGTAATTTCCGTCTCGACGCCGTTTGGAATCACGAGCCACTTGTCCGACTTAATGGGACTGAAACTGCGATAGGCGTTTCGTGAGCCTTCACTCACCGCTACCACTCGATCGGCTCTTCGAAATGCCAGGCTTTCCAGTGCCAAACGTTGTTTGCGTGGATCGGCGACTCGCACTCCTGCAACCCACCGAATGTATCTTGTTGTCTCTGCCTGGTGCCGACCTCGAATTCCCACTAACGCGGCCGAAGCGATCATGTTGGCATGAAATAAGAACGATTGCAGAACATCGGGTGGTGAATCCTGTAAATGTTTTCGCAGTTTTATAATGGCACTGGCCGCGTTCCATACGCGGTCGGCTCCTAACGCATGCACTTCGATATCTGCCCCACGAATTTTTTTTACAAGCGAATCAGCTGGGGATGAGGGGAGAGAGGCAAGCGAAAAAACGCGAACGGAAGCCCCTTGTTTTTTCAAAAACAAAGCGAGCTCCGCCAAACACTTTTCAGCCCCACCGACATACAATTCGGTAATGAACAAATCGACCCTGCGACCGTTCAGCTCAAGTGGGGGTGAAATCGTCTGGTTATTGCCGTTTTGCATGCTCTTTTGAATCCGTTACCTCGTCTCGTCGAAACATCGGTTGGGCGTTATGCTGACACAATCCTGAGGAGAAGGCTAGACGATGTCTGAATCTGTTGATGAACTATCTTTATACGACTACGAACTCCCGCGTGAGCTGATTGCCCAACATCCGCTGAACCGCCGTAGCGATGCACGTTTATTGCATCTGCAACGTCGCAGTGGGGAGATGAATCATTATCACGTTCGGGATTTGGTCGAGTTACTCAGACCAGGGGACCTCTTGGTCGTTAATGATACCAAAGTTGTGCCCGCTCGTCTGATCGGTTTTCGCACTTCCACCGGGGGACGTTGGGAAGGACTTTACTTGCAATCCGATTCAAGTGGCATCCTTGAATTGCTCAGCAAGACTCGCGGCACGTTGAAACCGGAAGAAACGATTACCTTGCGCGACCGCGAAGGTCGAGAAGCCGAAGAGCTGGTCGTGGTCTCCTCAACGGAAGATGGCAAGCTATTGGTTCGTTCCCGTAGCGGCTCACCCACGATCGAATTGCTCGAACGCTTTGGCCGCGTTCCTTTGCCACCCTATATCCGTGACGGGCAAATGGTTGATTCGGATGAGACCTCTTATCAAACCGTCTATGCCCGTAATCCAGGATCGGTTGCGGCTCCAACGGCAGGTCTTCACTTTACTCCAGAATTGCTGCACGCTCTGCGCGGCAAAGGTATCGCCATCGCGCCGGTTACTTTACATGTTGGTATGGGAACATTCCAACCGGTCAAGTCCACGCAGC
>JBILTA010000133.1:0-10270 GCA_044371785.1 Pirellulaceae bacterium
CAAAGAAATCCCTGCGAAGATTGTCTACGAAGATGATCAGGTTCTGGCTTTCCACGATATCAAGCCCCAGGCCCCCATCCATATTTTGGTCATTCCCAAAAAAGAACTGGTTTCCCTGGAAGATTTGACTTCTGAGGATCAGATGATGGTGGGGCACATTTACATGACCATCCAGAAAATTGCTCGAAGTATGGGGTTTGCTGAGGCGGGCTACCGCGTTGTGGTGAATTGCCGCGACGATGGTGGACAAGAGGTTCCACATCTCCATTTTCATCTGCTGGCGGGCCGTGGGCTGAAGTGGCCTCCTGGTTAAAGTTGGCGAGAACCTGCGGCGGGTTATTGCCAACCGGGGTGAAAAGCAACTATCTTAACCCACAGGGGTAGGCTGTGGCGAAACGGGTGTTGGTGAGTCAGGCGGAGTACAGGAATACAATGTAGCATGAATTTCGCTACCCAATCTCAATCGATGAATGCTGGATCAACCGATAACTCGGCTCCCAATTTTCATAACTATTCCCCTGAATCGTTCTATGATGAAATCATGGACGAAAAAGGGGAGCCACGCCAAGGAACTGGACTTCTAGTCCACAAGATTAACGACCTTCCACCCGGCGAACTCATTCGTCGCCAAGAAGCGGCCGAACGATCTTTGTTTCGGATGGGTATCACCTTCAACGTGTATGGTGATTCTGCAGGTACAGAGAAGATTTTTCCCTTCGACATCATCCCTCGTATCGTATCGGCCCAAGATTGGGATTTGATCGAACGCGGTTTGGCTCAACGTATTCGCGCATTAAACTTGTTCATCGCAGACATTTACAGCGAACAACGCATCGTCAAAGAGAACATTGTTCCAGAGTTCTTACTGCAAACCTGTAAAGCAATTCGGCCACAATGTGCGGGTTTGAAACCCCCGCGCGGTGTATGGTGCCATATTACAGGTACCGACTTGGTTCGTGGCGGTGATGGGACCATCTACGTTTTGGAAGACAACCTGCGTTGTCCATCCGGTGTCTCGTACGTACTGCAAAATCGTTTCGTCATGAAGCGGAGTTTCCCATCGCTGTTCGATATGTGTCACGTACGTGCAGTCGATGATTATCCGAGCCGTCTCTTACGTTTATTGCAAAGCTTGAGTGTCCGCTCCGGAACGGAACCAACCGTAGTGGTGCTGACGCCTGGCGTGTTCAACAGCGCCTATTACGAACATACCTTCTTGGCCCAACAAATGGGTGTTGAGCTAGTGGAAGGCCGTGACTTGACGGTGCGCGATGGCTTTGTCTTTATGCGCTCGACTCATGGTTTTAAGAAAGTTGACGTGATCTATCGCCGTATAGACGATGATTTTCTTGATCCATTGCATTTCCGTCCCGATTCATTGTTAGGCGTACCGGGATTGATAGACTCGTATCGCAAAGGCAATGTGGCTCTAGCCAATGCGCCAGGAACTGGTGTAGCCGACGACAAAGCCATTTATGCGTTTGTTCCTGATATGATCCGCTTCTATCTCAGTGAAGAAGCGATCCTGCCGAACGTTCCCACCTATCTTTGTTATCGCCCTGACGAACTCTCCTACGTTTTGGCAAACCTTGATAAGTTAGTCGTTAAAGCAGTTGGCGAATCGGGGGGCTACGGCATGCTCGTAGGTCCTCAATCGACTCAAGAAGTTCGTGAAGAGTTTCGACATAAGATTCAAGAGAATCCACGCAATTACATCGCTCAGCCGACTTTGTCACTGTCGCGGGTGCCAACATTAGTGGGTGATCATTTCGAAGGGCGACACGTCGATTTGCGTCCCTACATTTTGTATGACGGCGATTCTGTTTTCGTGTTGCCGGGCGGTTTGACACGTGTCGCGCTCAAGAAAGGCTCTCTCGTAGTTAATTCCTCTCAGGGTGGCGGAAGCAAGGATACCTGGGTCATCGGTAGTAAACGGAGGAATTGATCCTCGAAGTATCATTGCTTAATCCCTCAGATTCTATACGGTTACGAACATGTTAAGCCGAGTTGCTGATTCCATTTATTGGATGAGTCGATATGTCGAGCGAGTGGAAAATCTTGCTCGTTTTGTTGAGGTTACCTTTACGGTTATGCTCGACTTGCCTGATCGAGAAAATGAACAATGGATGCCCCTGGTCAGCACCACAGGGGATAGCAAATGGTTTGAAGAACATTATGGGATTGCTAACCGCGATAACGTCGTCAATTTCCTGACGTTTGATATGAAATACGGTGGTTCCATTCTCGCTTCCCTTAGAGCTGCACGAGAGAACGCTCGGAGTGTTCGCGATGCAATCCCATCGGAAGTTTGGGAGTTGCTCAATCAGTTTTATTATCGTGTCAAAGATGCGTCGAAAGACCCAACCTCGGTGTTGCAATCGCCGCTAGAGTTTTATAACGACATCAAGTGGTCGAGCCATTTATTCAAAGGTACACTCGATGCATCGATGTCTCACGAAGAAGGTTGGCATTTCGCCCAATTAGGTCGATATCTGGAACGAGCAGATAAAACGACTCGTATGGTGGATGTGCAGTATTATCGCTTATTGCCCAATGTACACGATATCGGTAGCCCACTGGACGACTTGCAATGGTCCGCGCTGTTGCACACGGTCAGCGGCTTCGAAATGTATCGCAAACGTTATCATCAAATCACGCCCCAACGGGTGGTGAGTTTCTTGATTCTGGATCGCTACTTCCCCAGAGCTGTGATGCATTGCATCGACAGCGCCAATCTCTCCTTGCATGCGATCAGTGGATCTTCCGTTGATTCTTTCTGCAACCTTGCAGAGCAACGTATGGGGCGATTGAGGAACGAACTTGCCTTTATGCGAACCGAAGAGATCATCAATCAAGGTTTACATGAGTTCGTGGATTCGCTGCAAACCAAAATGAATAAAATTGGTGATGCTATCCATCATACATTTATCGCCATTGAACCAGACGCCGACGCCGCTTGATTCCATATTGTTTAACCCGTAGCCGCAGCGCCAGCGCAGGCTAGGTTTCCAGCGGACAGATTCGGCGCTACCACTAACTTCTCAAAGAGGATGCGCCGTCATTGTTTAACCCGTAGCCGCAGCGCCAGCGCAGGCTAGGTTTCCAGGAAACCGACTCAGCACTACCCAGTCTTCTCAAAGAGGATGCGCCGTCATATGGTGCATATCTCGCGGATGATTCGGCCACCCACATCTGTGAGACTTTCATCGCGCCCTTGATAGAAATACGTGAGAAGCTCGTGGTCGAGGCCGAGCAGGTGCAGCAGGGTGGCGTGTAGGTCATGTAGGTGGACTTTGTTTTCCACCGCTTCGAAGCCGAGGTCATCGGTGGCTCCATAGGTCATCCCGCCTCTTACGCCGCCACCCGCGAGCCACATCGAGAAACCATACGGGTTATGATTGCGTCCGCGTGCCCCCTCCCCTTCACTGAACGGCATACGACCGAATTCTCCCCCCCACACGATCAATGTCGATTCGAGTAAACCTCGCTGTTCCAAATCGGTCAACAGCGCTGCGATCGGCTGGTCAACTTCGGCTCCATGTTGACCATGGTTCTTTTCTACATCGGTGTGGGCATCCCACGTCTCTTCTAGATGTCCACCACCTGAGTAGAGTTGCACAAAACGTACGCCTCTTTCGACCAATCGTCGAGCGACAAGACAGTTTTTGCCAAACTCATCGGTCGGCTCTTTTCCAACTCCATATGCGTCGAGTGTTGCAGCTGTTTCTTGGCTGAGATCAACTGCTTCTGGGGCTTCCGCTTGCATGCGGAATGCGAGTTCATAAGATCGGGCTCTTGAAGCTAAATCATCTACTTCTGCACGTGATGTTTGATGTTGTTGGTTGAGCCAACTCAATAGCTCGAGTTGCTGTTGTTGCGTCTCCCGAGTGCGAAACGGTGGCGGTGTTAAGTCAAACACGGGAGAGCCATCGCTGCGAAACAAAGTCCCTTGAAACGTGGCTGGTATAAAGCCGCTAGACCAATTCGGTTGGCCGCCGATGGGTCCTCCACGTTTGTCGAGTATCACCACATAGCCAGGGAGATTTTGGTTTTCTGTGCCCAGTCCATACACGGCCCAGCTTCCTAGGCTCGGACGACCAACGATCGTCTTGCCTGTGTTCATCGCGACCAACGCGGAACCATGCGCATGAGAATCTGTGTGACAAGATCGGATAACGCATAGTTTGTCCGCGTGTTTACGAACATGGGGAAAATAATCGGAAATAGGAATCCCCGATTCTCCACCTGGCTGAAAGGGACGCATGGCAGGCGTCAAAAAGCCGACTTTGCGTCCACCTGAATTGATAAACTTCTTATCGGCAGGGAGCGGTTGATTGGCGTATTTAGCGAGGTCCGGTTTAGGATCAAAGGTATCAACTTGACTTGGGCCACCATTCATCATCAAAAAGATGACACTTTTAACCGGCGTCTGGGAATGGCCACTGCGAGGCTGGAGATTGTTGGGAATACTCTTTTCACTTGCCTGACAGGAGCCTAACGACAAGCCATCTTGCGACAACAGGCTCGCAAGTGCGAGGCCCGCAAAACCTCCTCCCATTTCCCACAAGAACTCGCGACGCATGTTACGACAGGGAAAGAGAGGCTTGCTCGTTCGGTGGCTTGTATCATCGTTGGACATGATGGCGGCTTTCTCAATCGATGTACAGGAATTCGTTCGAACTTACAAGTACTTGGGCTAATGACGCAAGTGCAAGTAGCCGCGCATTTGGTTGCGGGGCAGGTTGTCTTAGTTTCAAGCGATCCAACCATGGCTCCATAATCGATTGCATGGTGTCATCGTCGATGTTCGTTTGGTAGAGACGAAGCAAGGCGAGGTCTCCTGCGAAATATTCTCCGTCGATGTTTCCTTGTTGGCCGATCACATAAGGCCCCGCATAGTTGCGAGTATTGAGTGGACGGCCTAGCGATTCAACCAATTCGCCGTCGACAAAAACTCGCACGTCGTGATCATTACAGACAACGCCGAGGATATGCCACGAATGTCGTTTACCTAGAACAGTCCCAGTTGTATAGTCATCGCTGATTCGAATCTGGCCTTCGCCCGTTAATCCTAGGAAGAAGGACGTAACCGAATTTCCTCCCTTACCATTCCAGTTAGAAAAAATCTGTCGATACTCTTTCTCATCATGATCGCGTAGTAAAGTCACAATCGCGAAGGGTTCTTTCAAGTCGAGCGATTCTTGAATAGTGAGAAATCGCTTCTGACCATCGAAGTGGAAGTAGGATAAACTGGAGGTCGTATCTTGCAGCAGTAGAGGGGAGTGTTGTGCGCCTATCGTCTGTGCTGAGAAGTTGCCGTAAGCGGACTTCCACGCTGTGACCCTGTTGTCTGCTCCAGCCTTCAAAAACGGATTGGCAGCGATGAACTCGAAAGTGGGTTGTGGAGCGGCTTTTATAGTTTGCTGAGTTGTCGCAGTGGATTGGTTGGTGATTTGTTGCTCGTAAGTTCTGTGTTGCAAAGATAAAAACTGCTGAGCACGATCCATTTCCATATCGGTTGGTAAACGCCGAAACAGTAGTTGCCATAGATTGGTGATCTGCTCGCGTTCAGAAGCCGTGGATTGTAAGAGTCTCTCAGCGAGCGCTTCGCACGGTTGCACGATCATGGCGTTGTTCATCAGTGTCAAGGCTTGAGGTGCCACAGTGGTGACCTCGCGTTGTGCACACGCCTGGGTCGTATCGCAAGCATCGAAGGTGTTCATCAAGGGAACGGCTAGGCTACGTTGGGCGTAGAGATACAAACTGCGACGGACTTGATCTGTGGCTGGTGAAGGGATCCAAGCACGTGATTTCATGGATAGACCATCTAGGACATCGCGCGGCAACGTAGGACGAAAACCTGGCCCTGATAGGCGGAGGTCGAGAATTCCAGCCGCTTGAAGCAAGCGATCTCGCAATGATTCAGCATCCGTTCGTCGCAAGTTGCTATGCCATTGCAGTCGATTGCTTGCATCAGATGCAGAATACACTTGGTGTTGAGGATGAACGGCCGATTGTCGATAGGTCGAGGATAACAGCATATCGCGATGCAGTTTCTTGAGGCTCCACTGGGAATGCTGCAAACGTAGCGCGAGGTGATCGAGAAGTTCTGGATGTGTGGGTAATTCGCCGGTAAAGCCCCAGTTGTTCGGAGAACGCACAAGTCCATATCCGAAGTGGTATTGCCACAAGCGGTTGACGATGACGCGGCTCGTCAGCGGCTGGTTTGGCTCGATTAACCAGTTGGCTAATTGCGAGCGACGTGTAGAAGTTGCGGAGGTCACTGAAGGAGTCGAGAAAGGCTGATGTAAAGCGGGTAGAAAGCTGGGAGAAGCAGGGGCAATGGCTTCGAGCGGATGATTCGTTTCCCCTTTCTTGAGCCGATGTAGCGGTGAAGGATTGGCAGTGATATCGGTCCAGCCGAAAACATCACCTGGTAATTCTTCGGGGCTTGGGCCACCGAGCCACTTCGAATCTCGATTGGCGATCGGGCCGCTCCAAAATGCGCTGCCGATGCGATAATAATCCGCCTGTGAAATCGGATCGAATTTATGATCGTGACAACGTGCACATTTAACTGTCAAACCGATGAAGGCACTGCTGGTGACATGAACCATATCTTCGAGGCGTTCATATACGTAATCCGCAGGATCATTTGGTTCATCGTTCCAAGTTCCAAGTCGCAAGAAACCTGTGGCGATAATCTCTTCGCGATCTGTTTGGTTGGATGTGCTTGGTACTTCATCTCCGGCAAGTTGCCAACGGACGAATTGATCGAATGGTATGTCTTCATTCCAGGCCTGGACGACCCAATCTCGATATTTCCAAGCGAATGTTTTTTCTTGGTCACGTTCGTATCCGGATGTGTCGGCATAGCGAACAAGATCGAGCCAATAGCGACCCCAGCGCACACCAAATTGCGGCGATGCTAATAATTTATCGACGCGTCGTTCGTAAGCATCGGGGGCATCATCGGCGATGAAGGAATCGATTTCTTCCAGCGTTGGAGCGAGTCCCGTAAGATCCCAATAGAGTCTGCGCAGCAGGAGTTCTTTTTCGGATGGAGGGGCAGGGACCCAACCTTTTTCTTCAAGTGAATGCAGAATGAATGCGTCGATGTAATTGAACGCTGAATCCGACGTTGTTTGAGACAATGCAGGAATAGAAGTTGGGCGAATCGGTTGCAGGCTCCACCAATCGCGGCCACCGCGAGTTTTGGTGGTCCGTTCAAATAGATCGAGTTTTCGATCTTGAGGCCACCTCGCACCAGCAGTCAACCATTCCGTCAAAATCTCCTTTTCTTCGACGGGGAGTTCTTGCGACAACCCTTGACGAGGCGGAGGCATTTCACCGGCCGAGACACGCTCCCACAGTAAGCTTTTCGTCGCGTCGTTGGAATCGATCGCACTTCCGCTGTCACCACCTTGAACAAGTTCGGCGAAGCTTTCCAGCGAGAGTCCACCAGATTGCTCAGAGGCGTTATGGCATTCCAGACAGCGGCTGATAAGGAGCGGGACAACGGCTTTCTCAAAATGCGAATCGGGCGATTCCGTTTGCGCTTGAACTGGAACTCTGGGGCCAAGAAGAAAAATGCAAAAAATCAGCACGAACCAACTCGCATTTAGCGCCCTGCAGGCATCTAAATGCTGCACAAAATCTAGGGACCGAATTTTGTTAGGGTCCAGGAACGAATTAGCGACCGCAGGTCGAAGCAACATGAGGAGAAACGGGTAAGAAGGCGGATGAGGGATCGGTAGGTACAGACGAATGGAAATCTGTGGTCCTCTATCATCAGCGATTTCGGGGCCTGATGCAACCAAAATCTGGTTGTTCGCGAGAACGATGCTACGAATGATCAAGGCCTGTGTTAGTGGGCGAAATAGCCATCAATTGAGCACGAAAATCACGAGAGTCACGAAAAAGGAAACCGATTGAATGTTACTCGACAACCGCTGAGAGCTACTACTGAGTAAGTATTGGATGTAAGAGTTTTCGCCTTCAAAACGGCTCAGCTCGTCAACTGAGTTGGCCAAAATACAAAACCCCTTTGCAATACTGTGGCAATTGCTCCCAAGCATCTGTGGATCAAATCCGATGAGAATCAAGCAGGTAATACTCGACCGAGAAACTCTTGTCTTTCTTTTCGTGGCCTTCGTGCTTTTCGTGGTCCATGTATTCGCGTTAGGCGTAGCGATCGGGTGAGAGCAACTTGAGGTCGATGTCGGGCTTTTGGCCGATCAAAAGTTGGGAAACAAGTTTGCCGGTGATGGGAGCGAGGCTTAGGCCCATCATGGCGTGGCCGGTGGCGACGACCAGGTTGCTGTAACGCTGTGTGCGGCCCAAATAAGGAAGACCGTCGGGAGAACATGGACGCAGGCCACGCCAAGGTTGTATGCCTTCGAAGTCCTCAACACGAAACTCGGGATAATAATTCGGCACCGCCTTGATGATCCCCTTCACGCGACGTGGATCAATGTCTTCGTTGAGCCCTGACATTTCCATCGTTCCACCGAATCGTAACGCTTGCCCCATCGGCGTCACCGCAATGCGCGCTTCCACAAAGATCGAACAAATCTTCGGCAATTGCTTCGGCTGTGTGACAGTTAAGCTATAACCCTTTCCCGCTTGCATCGGCAAATTGAGCGCAAGTTGCTTCGCGTTTTCCGCCGACCATGAGCCAGCGCACAATACAAATTGATCTGCTTCAATAGTTCCAGCCGATGTGTTGATGGCGCGGATTTGATTGTTCTCGAAGTGCCAACCTTCGACATGGGTATCCCACATCAATGTTCCGCCCTTGTCGACAATCGCTTTCTCTAAGCCGTGCACATATCGTTCAGGTTGCAAATGACAGTCGAGCGGAAAATAAACGCCACCACAGACATCCATCTTTACATCCGGATCAACGGATGAAAGGCTTTTGGCGTCATGCACTTCGGCAGGAACGCCCAAACGTTTTGCTTCTTCGGCCATCGCACCTTCATCATCCAACGCATGTTGTGTCTTGCATAACATCAGAAGGCCGTTACGTTTCAAGCCGCATTCGATGCCCGATGAAGCAAGTTGTTCGTAACATGCGCGACTCGCCAGATTGAGATCGCGCAGTATAGGTGCCGCAGCTGCGACTCGTTGTTTGGTCGAGGCCTTCCAAAACTTCAAACCCCATTGAATCAAATCCCAACTGAAACGGGGCTTGATGTAAAAGGGTGATTCAGGATTCCACATCCATTTCAATCCGAGTGCTACCATCCCTGGAGCTGCCAAGGGAACGAAATGACTCGGAACTACCATCCCCGCATTGCCAAACGAGCAGCCGTCGCGCTGGGCAGGCAAGCGTTCTATCACGGTGACTCGAAAACCTTGTTGGCTGGCGTAATAAGCGGTGCTGAGTCCAATCACTCCACCACCAATCACCACGACATGTTTGGCTTCTATTGATGTCATGCTCGAATGCCCCAGCAAAATGGATCGGCTTCATCGAACAGTAAAGTCGAATCGGCATTAACGTACGCTTCGCCTTCAATGAACGGCTTGATTTGCTTTGTCTCGCGATCTGCCCATTGGTACCAACCGCGAAACTGACTCCCGAGAATACTCTCTTGAATCCAAACTTGATTTTCGTTGAGCTTACCGGCAGCCGCTAAGCAGGCCAGCTTGGCACTTGTTCCTGTTCCACACGGCGAGCGATCGTAGGCTTTGCCTGGGCATAAAACAAAGTTGCGTGAATCGCCACCACAACCACCCGGTGCAAAGAGCTCAATGTGGTCTATCTCGGGATAGCCTTGTGTGTTGATGGCACAGCGAATATTCCAAGCGATTTCGGTAAGCTTTTCGACGTGAGCCAACTTCAAATCGAGTTGCAGATTATTGACCAAATAAAACCAATTACCGCCCCAAGCGACATCGCCGGTGACTGTGCCAAATTCGGGGATCTGTACCGAGATATTCTCGGCCGTGCGATAGCTGACCACATTTTGCAACAGCACCGAACCGTTCTCTTTGATCTCTGCTTCGACAATACCTACCGGAGTTTCAATGCGATGATTGCCAGTGGTGACGCGACCTAGATAGCGAAGTGTGGACATGACACCGATCAAACCGTGCCCACACATCCCCAAGTAACCGACATTGTTGAAGAAGATAACACCAGCGGTACAACTTGGATCAGCAGGTTTACATAACCAGGCGCCCACCAACACATCGGAACCGCGTGGTTCATTGACGATTGCGGAACGCCACGCATCGAATTGTCCACGGAAGACCTTCAATT
>JBILTA010000679.1:0-3198 GCA_044371785.1 Pirellulaceae bacterium
GCATAAACGCGTCGTCAGCCAAGACTTGGCTGTCTCCGCTGTTTGCAAAGCGGTCCGTCGTAGCCGTAGCGGTTTGAAAGATCCAAAGCGTCCAACAGGTTGCTTTATTTTTGCAGGTCCAACAGGTGTTGGTAAAACGTTGTTGGCGAAGGCCCTGGCAGAATTCATGTTCGGCGATGCCGATGCGTTAATTCACATCGACATGAGCGAATACATGGAGAAGCACAACGTTAGCCGCTTGATCGGTGCCCCTCCAGGCTATGTGGGTTACGAAGAAGGTGGTCAGCTAACTGAGAAAATTCGCCGACGTCCATACGCTGTCGTGTTGCTCGACGAAATTGAAAAGGCGCATCCAGACGTCTTCAATATGTTGTTGCAAGTGATGGAAGAAGGTCGCTTGACCGATAGCTTCGGCCGCAACGTCGATTTCCGTAACACCATCTTGATCATGACCACCAACGCCGGTGCGGAAGCGATCAAGAACGAAGCTGCTTTCGGTTTCCAACGTCCCGACAACGATGCTTCCTACGATGCGATGAAAGCTCGTGTGATGGATCAAGTCGAACGAGTTTTCCGACCTGAATTCCTAAACCGTTTGGATGATACGATCATCTTCCGTCACCTCAATAAGGATGACTTGAAGAAGGTCGTCGATTTCGAATTGTCCAAGGTTCGCAAACGCTTGGAAGAACGTGGCTTCCGTTTGGAACTTACCGACGAAGCCAAAGAATACCTCATTAAGAAGGGTTCTAACCTCGATTACGGTGCTCGTCCATTGCGTCGAGCTCTCGAACAACGAGTCGAAGATCCTTTGGCTGAAGAAATTCTCCGTGGCACCTTCGAAGGCAAGGACACCATTACCATCGGTGTGGTGAAAGATGACGAAGGTAAGATTGTTCGACTTGATTTCCGCGGCGAAATTCGCGGTAAGTCTGATGCGGACCTAGCCACAGCTTCCAGTTAACGGCTGAGCCCCAATGCTGGCATTACAATAGCTAGCAAATCAAATATCATCCCAAGCCCCTCAATTGCAGCAGCATTTGAGGGGCTTTCTTCATTCTTTTTCGTAAAATTGAGAAGACTTTCCTCAGGCCGCAAATTCTACCTGGTCGATACAGATTAACAACAAGTTTCTTCTGTGTTGGATACTCGGCAGCATCATGCGCAATTTACTTACCCTGGAATCGGTGACCCAACAATCGCAGCGCATGGCCGCTGGGATGGTTCGTGGGATCAGCAATTGGGGAGCGGTGGTGATCGACGGCTTGATCACCCTGGGCGACATTGCGGTGTTTGCATATACGATGTTGCGATGGCTGTTTACCGCCTCACCGAAACGTGGAACCTTGCTCCCTGTTTTCTATCAGGTCGGCGTATTGAGCCTCCCGGTGGTGGCCCTCACGGGAACCTTTATCGGGATGGTGCTCGCGATTCAGAGTTTTGCTCAGTTCCACACGATTGGTTTAGAGAACAAATTAGGGGCAGTGATTAACATGTCCTTGGTCCGGGAATTGGGCCCGGTTTTGGCGGCGACGATGTTGGCGGGTCGAGTAGGCAGTGCGATGGCTGCAGTGATCGGCACGATGCGTGTGACGGAACAAATAGACGCTTTGTTAGCGATGGGTGCAGACCCAGTTCATTATTTGGTGGTCCCTCGGTTCTTGGCCTGTATCTTCTTGATTCCCGCCTTGACGATCATGGCTGACTTTATGGGAATCGTGGGTGGTTATTTCTACAGTGTGATCATTCTCAATATCGACCACGCTCAATACCTTCGCAATAGTCGAGACTATGTAGGTGGCTTCGATTTCTTTAGCGGCATTTTCAAAAGTGTTTTCTTTGGAGCCATCATTGCGGTAGTGAGCTGTTATCGTGGCTTTCATTGTCAGGCAGGTGCAGAAGGTGTTGGTAAGGCAGCAACCGCCGCATTTGTGCTTAGCTTTGTCTTGATTTTAGGTATCGATGTCGTGCTCAACATTTTGTTGGAAGCAATTTATGCGATGCTCTGGCCACGAGGGGCCGTTCTGTTTTAAGAGAAGAGACCCCTATGGTAAGCATTCCTAACTCCACATTATCCGATACTTCGCGTCCGTATGATCGTACGTTGATTGAAACCCAACAGCTCAACTTGATCTATGGAACACAGCAGATCTTGCGGGATATCAACTTGATTATTCCTCGCGGGCAGACATTAGCAATCATCGGTGAAAGTGGTTGCGGTAAAACGATGTTATTAAAATCGATCGTGAACCTGATCAAACCGACGACGGGGAAAGTACTTTACGACGGGCGCGATATTCACGCGTTGAATAATGTCGAGATGACAAAATTACGGCGCAAGTTTGGATTTGTCTTTCAAAACGCGGCCCTCTTTGACAGCATGACCATTGGCGAGAATGTCGCTTTCCCATTGATACAGCAGGGGCTCGATTTGACTCGTAATACAGAGAAGATGGTCATTGAACGTCTTAACGAAGTGGGCCTACCAGAAAGTGTGATTCCCAAACGACCTTCGCAATTATCGGGTGGCATGCGAAAGCGAGTTGGCTTGGCCCGCGCCTTAATTTTGGAACCTGAGTTGGTTCTGTATGATGAACCAACAACAGGACTTGACCCGATTATGTCCGACGTGATTAACGAGTTAATTCTTCGTACACGTCAAAAGTATCCCGTCACCAGTATTGTCGTTACACACGATATGCGTACCGCTAAGAAAGTAGCTGACCGTATCATCATGTTATATCCCTTTCCTCGACTCGCCCCAGATGAGTCTCAGATCATTTACGATGGGCCCCCCAGCGGCTTAGAGTACGTTGAAGATAAACGGGTGCGGCAGTTCGTAGAAGGTGAAGCAGGTGAGCGGTTGATGGAATTGCGTCGCTGGAGCGATGCCGATATGACCCCAAGTCAATTTCCACAAGATTCATTGAGACAAATTTAGGAGCACTGCCGCAATGGATGATAAAGCCTATCGCTTCGGCGTCGGTGTCTTGGTTTTGGCCTCTGCGGTCATCGGGATCATCTTGATCTTTTTCTTCGGAGCGATTCCCAACTTTTTGATTGAGCATTATACGGTCACGATTAATTTCGCATCGGCACCGGGCGTTGAAATCGATACGCCCGTGCGCAAAAGCGGGGTGCGTATCGGGCGCGTGGTTGGCGTAAAACTGCAAGATGGTGACGGTGGTGTCAACCTGA
>JBILTA010000680.1:0-3196 GCA_044371785.1 Pirellulaceae bacterium
GCAGCAGGTAAGCTTGTCAAGCAAGCCTTGCCAAACGGCGGAAAGGTGATGATTTTTGTGGGCAAGTTGGAAGTACTCAACGCACAAGAACGCAGCCGAGGTGTGATCGACGAATTGCTCGATAAACCAGAGTAATGATCCAAGCCCGGCATCGAGCGAGAGGAATACTCTAGGTTTGATGCCGGGTTTTCTTTTAGAATGAGGTCAAAAATGTCGGTCCGCTTAAAAATCCATGATATCACCAAAAGCTTTCCGGGCGTTAAGGCGCTTCGGGGAGTTAGTATGGATGTAATGGAAGGGGAAGTGCTAGCGGTCATCGGCGAAAATGGAGCTGGCAAAAGCACTCTCATGAAAATCTTGGCGGGAGTGCAACCGCCAGACACTGGAGAACTTCGTTGGAACGACAAGCCAGTGTCATTTTCTAATACGGCGGAGTCGCAAGCCTGCGGCATCTCGTTGATTCATCAAGAGCTCAATCTTGCTGGCAATCTCAGTCTGGCTGCTAATATTTTTCTAGGTCGTGAACCACATCGATTCGGTTGGATCGATCAACGGGTTATGCATCGTGAGGCGGCTAAGTATCTTGAGCAAGTCGGCCTCAATCTGTCAACAAAAACCTTAGCGGGTGAATTGTCGATTGGACAGCAGCAGCAAGTTGAAATTGCTAAAGCCCTTTCGTGCGACGCGAAGGTGCTCATTATGGATGAGCCTACAAGCAGTCTCTCGAGCGGTGAAGCAGAGAAACTCTTTCAATTGATTCATCTGTTGCGTCAGCGCGGCGTGAGTGTTGTATATATCTCGCACCGTTTGGGCGAAGTGGCTCGATTGGCGGATCGCGTTGAAGTGCTTCGTGATGGTGCCAATGCGGGGCATTTAAGGAAGGAAGATATTACTCATCAGGCGATGGTGCGTTTGATGGTGGGACGCGAGTTGAGTCAATATTTTCCGCACCAATCCCACCCGCTGCGTGAAGTGCGGTTGAAGGTTGAAAACCTAGTTGTAGCTGGTCGAGTTTCACATCCGGTATCTTTCGAGGTGCGGGGTGGTGAGATGGTGGGCATGGCAGGTTTGGTTGGAGCGGGACGAACCGAAGTTTTAGAGGCGTTGCTTGGCATACGGCAAGCAATTTCTGGGACAGTGACGGTTGATGGAAAAAGCTATACTCTCGGTAATCCCAAGGCGGCCATTCGAGCTGGGTTAGCGTTGGTTCCTGAAGATCGACGGCATCAAGGTTTGATGACACCAATGAGTGTGGAAGAAAACTTGGTGGTTGTCTCAAGTGATCAACGCAGTTATTTCGGTTGGCTCGATCGACGTGGCGATAGAGCGGCTGCTCAATCGCAAGTCGATGCATTGAAGATCAAAACACCTCATCTGCAACAAACCGCAGCGTTTTTGTCGGGTGGCAATCAGCAGAAGATCGTATTTGGAAAATGGATCCTCAATAAGCCCAAAGTTCTAATGCTCGACGAGCCCACGCGAGGTGTTGATATTGGTGCAAAACAAGAGATTTATTCATTGATGGAGAAGCTTGCGGCGGAAGGTGTGGCCATTCTCTTTGTTAGCAGTGAGATGGAAGAAGTCTTGGGCATGGCGGATCGAGCCTTGGTCATGCATGAAGGTCGGATTACGGGCGAATTATCCCGAGCAAAGTTGAGTGAAGAAGCCATAATGGAACTTGCAGTGGGTGGCTCGTCGGTTCAGGCAGTTGCAGCGCATTGAGCGTCTGTGACGATACGAATTAAAGTTCAGCGTTACATAATCATAAGCAAACATCAAAAATGAATCTGAAGAACGTCGGCATATTTTTATTGCTCGCGATCATCTTGCTATTCACGGCATGGAAGAATCCCGCTTTTTTGGCGGATCGAAACGTGCAGAGTTTAGTGCGGTGGACGAGCCTATTTGGATTTTGTAGTATCGGTGTCGCCTTCGTCATCATCACTGGGGGCATTGATCTATCGATAGGATCTTTGGTCGGATTATCGGGCTGCATTCTGGTACTGATGCTCAATCAGCATTACGAACCGACAGATATTCAAGTGGGCGTCGTGTCAGTTCAGAAATCGACATTGCGCGAGGGGAGGGAGGCCGTACAGGTTGCCATTGATCCCAAAGAAGCAATACCGAAAGTAGATGACACTTTTCGGTTTCAGGATATGCGCGGACGTGAAGTGGTGGGGACGGTTTATGCGACCGAAATGTCCGACGACAAAATGTTAGTGACGTTTCGCGAGCCTGCTCTACAAGTCGCTCCAAAGACTCAAATGAAATGGTCTAAGTTTGTGCATAGACCGTTGCCGTTAGTGATCGCTGCGGTGATGGGCATTAGTATGTTAATCGGTCTAGTGCATGGTCTGTTGATCACAAAATTACGTCTACAGCCTTTCGTCGTAACGCTCTGTGGTTTGTTGATTTATCGCGGCATGGCTCGGGTGTTGTCGAAGGACCAGCCATTGGGCTTGGGAAACACTTTAGATGGAGTGAAACAGTGGTTTCGAGGCAATGGTTTTTCGGTACCTGTGCCCGGAGTACGCTGGATTAGTGAAGGGAACTGGAGCCCTTACGTCTGGGATTTTTCATCTAAAGCTTACGCTCGTAATGCCGAGGGAAGGGCGATCCCGCTGGATTTCTGGCAATGGATTGCGATTCCGATCCCTGGAATTTTGTTGCTGGTGTTGGGTATTGTAGCTTGGCTTTTGTTGACCCGGACGTTGTTTGGACGCTATTTGCTGGCACTGGGAAACAATCAGCAGGCAGCAAAATTCTCCGGTATTCGCACGGATCGAATGGTGATTGCCGCTTATGTGATTTGTTCTGCGATGGCAGGCTTGTCGGGCATTCTTTTTACCTTCGATCTCAACTCGGTTGAGCCGAGTAGTACTGGTAACGTTTACGAGCTTTATGCCATTGCAGCGGCCGTATTGGGTGGTTGTTCATTGCGAGGTGGGACAGGTTCGATAGTGGGTGTGGTGGTTGGCACAGCGGTGATGCGAGCCTTATATCTCAGTATCGAAGCCTTAAGTATTCCCAAGCCTTATGAGTTCGTGATTATCGGTTTGGCACTGCTTTTGGCCGTTCTGGCGGACGAAGTTATTTTGAGGCTGGTACAGGCTAACAAAATGCGGGCACAAGCCAAAACGGGATAGCTGAGTAAGGTGTCCCCGCTGGCTCCATGCTTGGTCTACTCGACAAG
>JBILTA010000134.1:0-10235 GCA_044371785.1 Pirellulaceae bacterium
TAAGCGAAGAGCGACGAATCGCTTGGATGGCAGAGGACTATGGAGTGAAATTTATTCCACATGGCTGGAATACGGCCGTTGGTTTAGCAGCAGATTTACAGTTAGCAGCAGCTATCTCGCTGACCGATTATGTCGAGTACTTAACAGGCTCGCCTTTCATCGATGAGATCACCGTAGGAGGCTGGCAACTCGACAAAGATGGTATGCTCGCCATTCCTTCGCAACCAGGCCTGGGCCTTGAATTGGATCCCGACATGGTAGAAAAATACTCTGGGAAAGCCGACTTGCTGCGGCCTTAAGTTCCAATCCAGCGTTTAGCTTCCGTTGATTTTGTGGTGCTATTACCGAATGCGTTTTAGTGCATCAATAACTGCATCCTTCAGTGAATCCGAGATATTCGGATCTTGCGCAAGTTTCTCCAGCGCAGGCACCGCTTCCTTCGCCTTGCTCCCAAGCTTTGCTAGGGCATTCACTGCCGAATCAGCTGGCTCGTCAAATATTTCCTCATGGCGTTCCAAAGAACGAACGTAGGCAGCAATCACCCTCGGCTCTGAGATGTCGCGCGCCCTGAACTCTTCTATTACCGCCTTAACCACTAATTCGTCTTGATCATCCATCAAAGAGAGGCAGCGTGAAACGGCAGATTCTGGTTCGATGGCAAAAAATGCCCCTACAAGACCAGAGCGGATTTGTGCAGATGTATGCTTTTTGGCGCGCTCAAGTGAATCTAGCAGCGGAGCTCCGGCAGTCCCAAGAAGCTTGATTGCTTCGGGGGCCTCATTCTGAACAAACTCATGGTCTAAGTCATCGAGCAATAGCTGTCCTAGCAACCCCAAAGTCTCCGGCGGTGGAGAGGACGATATCCTGCAGATTGCGGTTGCAGCCCAGATACGCACGTTCGTGTTATTCTCCGGCCCCATGAGTGTTTCCAATTTTGGAACCGCTTCCGAAGCACCAGGACCAACCTTAGCCAACAACCGAGCTACTCGCCCTTTTAATTTCTCGGCTACCATGAAGTCGCGAGAAACGGCAAGATAGACATCAGAATCATCATCAAGCAAGTTGATGATATCGGGAATCAATATTGCAATATGTTCGGTCCGCTTTTCAAGAGCATCGAGTGCACTCCATTTTGCATTTGGAGCTGCATCCAACAGAAATACCCCGAACTCGACAATGGATTCATCGCTGTCGTCGGCAACCGAGTCCAGCGCGGAGATAGCCGACGAACGCACACGTTCATCGACATCTCTACAGTAGGGCAAAACCAAATTGTATGCCTGACGATCCGGTTTTCCGATACTGCATATTGCCTCCAAAGCTCGTCCACGCGCTCTTTCGGATTTCAACTCTGGAATCGTCTGCAATATCGTCACGACAGCGGATGCAGGAAGGTGGAGCAATCGAAACCAGGCTCGTTCACTCACCGATTCACGCCCCATAATTTGTTCGACAACAGCACGCTCATCGTTCAACAACAAGGTAAGTTGACGCACAATCTCGGGCTCTTCCAGCAAGCTATCAGGCAAAGACTTTATGGCAGAAGCGATCTCTTGCGCACTACCAGTCTTCAGACGAATCAACGTTTCACTAGTGTTCGTCTCCTGTACGGCGAGGCAAGTAAACTGGTTTAGTACGGCAACCAACGCAATAAACAAAGAGAATCGGCTCATGCAGAATTAGCTCTCCATCCTCAAGAACTTTCAAACTTCAATAACCCATTGCACATTTCGGGAAAGAAGTTCGCAGTTTGCTAGTACAAGCAAAATCACTTGTCTGTGGGCTGGGATGTTTTCACGTCCTCTTTTGCCGCTTCCCGGTACAAGAAGAAATCCTCGTAGCAGAACTCTACACGCAGGATGGACTCCTTCTTTCCATCTGCATATTCCACAGATCCCAAATAGATCTTCCCCCAACCGCCCTCTCGGTCCGATAACACGCCTCTCGCTTTCTCCTTGAATTGCGCATCAGCGTAAGGCTTGGATAAATAGTAACCATCGCGATCTTTAGAAATCGTAATCGTTTCTGCTTCGCCAAATTGCCCAATTCTAGATGAATCGTATTTCGCAAACTTCAAGTATATGCCGACCCACGGATCAACTTCCTGCAACGACGGTTCCGCGGCCTGATTTGTCCGTGCCGGATTTGTTAACGTGTACGCTGACGCCGCGCCCGCAATACTCAGCATTTCCCGTCGATTCATCTGACCTCACTCCGACATAGACAAGCTGCGCACCGAATCTTACTAGTTCCGAGTATAGCGAATCGATCGTGATCAATCGTTCCCGAAATGCAGGTACTCAACGCTTCCTGGCTCATAAAACTTCCCACTAATGGTGTGCTCGCGATTCTTCAGCGACAGAGAACAGTAAAGCCAAGAAAACTAGCGGGAGCGAATGAATTCCGGCAACCATCTAGCTTTGCGACTGCACCCGACTCAAAGACGATGCCATGCAGTTCCAGAGTCAATTCTTTAACTTTCATCATGCCGAGCTCAAACAAAAGGTTTCGTTTTCTGACCGCCTCAGGTCGCCTCGACATTAGCGAAATTTAGAGCGAATTAGTGTTCTCTTTTCTTCTCGAGCAACGCAAACTTTGCACACCAACTTAGGCTAATTTACAGTAGGAAACGCTAAGGACTCCATCACTTTGCAACCTAGAGACTCAGATAACTCTGCGCTTTCTCAAATGCCAACGCCATTTGGCGCTGTATAGGTCTCGTCGAAGACGTTTCCAGTATTCCTTGTGTCTGCAGGCTCAAATATAAGAACTTCCGCCTCGGTGGATGCGACGGTCCGATGTTCAACACCGCGTGGCACCACACATAATTCGCCAGCCTCAAGCTCGATAACTTGGTCGCGGAACTCTATTTTCATCGATCCACTCCACACGAGAAACAACTCATCTTCGTTGGCGTGTACGTGCCAGGGAAAAGTACCACAAAATTTGACAAGCTTAACCTCTTGCCCATTAAGCGATGCGACAACTTTGGGACGCCAATGTTCCGTAATCAATCCAAATTTTTCTTGTAACGATACCTTCGACAACCTGGATTCCTTTGTCATCCATTCCCCTTTTTTACCAACGCAAAAGTTCGACACGCCTGACAAGCTGACTTCACTGTAACCAAACACATGGAGAATCCTTCGATTACCTTCAACACCCAGAAGGTCGATTGCCTCAATTCTCACCTCCATATCCGCTGACGCACCAAACTACCGATCGATCCTAAAGTCTCGTTTTCGTGTACTTCGTGCCTTTCGTGGTCACCAACATCTCGTCGACGGCGATAACTTACGTGATTACGTGGCCCCCCCGCTACGTTTCGACAAATCGCCGCAATAACCCGATTTCACCCTAAATCGTTTCCCCATCGCGACTTACAATCCACCAACTCCTGGCATTAACGTTGAATTCGACGCCATTTTCGAGTACAATAAGGAGGCTTGGTTGCCATTGGCTATTGGCTCAAACGGCACTTGCCCCCGCCACCTTTGACTTTCAACGTAAAGATCTTCCCACCAGAAGCTCTCACGAAATCCAGGATTCTTTCATGTTCCGAGCCCCATACCTGCTCAGCTTCGTCTTCGCGCTCGCTTGGCTTTGCTTCTCTTCACCAACCCCATTAGATGCCGAAGAGAAACTCGATTTCAATCGCGATATCCGCCCCATACTCTCAGAAAACTGCTTCTATTGCCACGGACAAGACAAGAACAAACGCGAAGGTGATCTGCGTTTGGATGATCGCGATGCGGCCATCGCCGCCGGAGCCGTTGTGCCAAGCGATGTCATGGCGAGCGAAATCATCCAACGTCTCGAATCCCAAGATCCAGACACCGTCATGCCACCCCCAAAGTCCAATCGTCATATCTCCGCAGAACAAAAGCAAACGCTCCGCCGCTGGATCGAACAAGGCGCTACTTACTCCAATCATTGGGCCTTCATCACTCCACAACGCCCCCACGAACCCAATGTCAAACAAACCGATTGGATTCGTAACCCCATCGATCGTTTCGTGTTGGCTGAACTCGAAACGCGCGGCTTAACTCCCTCACCTGAAGCCGATCGCACAACGCTCATCAAGAGACTTTATGCCGACCTCGCCGGCCTCCCGCCCACTCCCGACGACGTCGACAATTTTGTCAAAGACACTGATCCATTGGCCTACGAAAAACTTGTAGACCGCCTGATGAATGCATCCACCTACGGCGAACGTATGTCACTCGCTTGGCTCGATACAGCTCGGTATGCAGACAGCAACGGCTTCCAACAAGATGGCGATACTTGGCAATGGTATTGGCGGGATTGGGTCGTCCGTGCATTAAACGAAAATCTCCCCTTCGACAAATTTACCGTCTATCAACTAGCGGGAGATCTTCTCCCCGACGCAACCTTAGATCAAAAAATTGCCAGTGGCTTTAATCGTAATCATCTACTCAACGGCGAAGGTGGGGCTATTGCCGAAGAACAACGCTTCGTCATCTTGTTCGATCGAATCGATACCACCGCAACCACTTGGCTCGGGCTCACCATGGCCTGCGCTCAATGCCATGATCACAAGTACGATCCCATCACGATGACCGACTACTACAGCCTCATGGATTGCTTTAACCGAGTTCCCGAAAGCGGTGTACCGCAATATTTCTCCAGTCGCGTACGCGTCGCTGCTCCCTTCGTTGAAATCCCAACCGAAGAGAACCAAACCAAAATCGCTGAATGGGAAGCGAAAATCAACGAACTGCGACCAGCCATGAATCAATGGCTCGATGCTGCCTACCAGGGCTGGAAAGTTGGTGTCCTCACCGATGGTAAGCCCGAAGATGGAAAAGCGTTGCCCGAACGCCTCGTCAGTCTATTGAAGAAAGCGGACCAAGACCGGACCGAAGACGAGAAAAAAGAACTCGAATCGCTGCTAAGGAAACACTTCGATGAGAAGATTGTGAATCAACTCGGTGATGCAGTCCCCAATCGCAACACCATCAAGTCCCTCCAGGACCAATTGAATGCTTATCGCCAAGACCAGATCCCACGTGTCATGGTCATGAGCGATGCCCAGCCACGCGAAACTCACATCCTCGATCGCGGCGCGTACCTGACACCAAGAGAAAAGGTGTCGTTTGCAACACCCGCCTTCCTACCACCAATGCCCGATGATTACCCCAAAAATAGACTCGGCTTAGCCCAATGGCTGATGTCGCCACAACACCCACTCACTAGCCGCGTTCAAGTGAATCGCATCTGGCAACATTACTTTGGACAAGGCATTATCAAAACAGCAGAAGATTTTGGAGTGCAAAGCGAGTACCCCATCCATCTTCCGTTACTCGATTGGCTCGCTTGTGAGTTTCGCGATGGCGGTTGGAACATGAAAAGCATCCATCGTTTGATTGTCACCAGCGCTACCTATCGCCAGAGCAGCCGAGTCACTCAAGATCTCTTGGCTGCCGATGTGGAGAATCGTCTCTATGGACGAGCCACTCGGTATCGTATGCCCGCCATGATCCTCCGCGATTGGGCGCTTGCCTCTTCTGGTTTGCTTGATCCGCGAATCGGTGGCAAACCTGTTTACCCTTACCAACCTGATGGTATCTGGGAATCATTGGCGATCACAAAAGAACGCGACTTTACCTATCCGACATCCTCTGGAACCGATTTGTATCGCCGCAGTCTGTATACATTTTGGCGACGCACCGTGTCACCCGCAAACATGTTCGATGCCTCGAACCGCCAAGCATGTCGAGTTCGTCAATCACTCACTAGCACACCTCTGCATGCATTAACAACACTCAATGATCCCACTTGGGTCGAAGCCGCTCGAGTCCTTGCGGAAAGCTCATTGAAACAGAATGCAGACTCAAACGCAGCCATATCTATCGCCTTCAAACGCGTTCTGGCGCGTGAGCCCAAAACAGAAGAGCAAAAACTCTTGCAATCCGCTTACGAAAAACAACTCAAGCATTTTCAGCAAAACACGACTGCTGCCCAAGAAATCTTGTCTGTTGGTTCAGCTCCACGCGATCAAGCGTTGGTTGCCCAACAACATGCCGCAGTGACGGCAATCTGCTTGGCCATCATGAACCTCGATGAAGCCTTAACCCGTCAATAATCGAACTTTCCAAAACAACAGCCATAGTCCTAACAGTAAGCCACAGGAAACGTTGGTGCAACGATGCTAGAAGATTTGATACAACAGAATGCGATGCGAGTCTCGCGGCGGGCTCTTTTTGGCAGGACTGCGTCGGGACTTGGAGCCTTAGCCCTCGGATCGTTATTGCAGAAAGATGCTGCCCTGGCTGATGACGCTTCACCCGCCACCAGAATAGGCGGCCTGCCAGGACTTCCTCATTTCGCACCCAAAGCGAAACGTGTGATCCTACTTTGGCAAGGTGGCGGACCATCACACGTCGATTTGTTCGATGAGAAGCCAGCATTGGCCGAACGTAATGGACAAGATATTCCCGATTCGGTTCGGGGATCTACGCGTCTTTCCACCATGTCCAGCGGTTATGCCAAGTGGCCCTGTCTCGGCGCTATTAAGCCCCACAAAAGTTATGGCAACTGTGGCATGCGTATGAGCGAAATGATGTCTCACGTAGGCCAATGGGCCGATGAACTGACATTGGTTCGTTCGATGTATACCGAAGCAGTGAACCACGCTCCAGGTGTAACTTTCTTTCTCACCGGAGCGCAAGTACCTGGTCGTCCCAGCATGGGAGCTTGGCTCTCCTACGGCCTCGGTAGCGAAACCGAAGATCTACCATCATTTGTAGTAATGACCTCAAGTGATAAAGCCAAAACCTGTGGTCAACTTTTCTTTGATTACTACTGGGGCTCAGGCTTTCTCCCTTCACGATTCCAAGGTGTTCGCTTTCGCAATACGGGAGATGCGGTTCCCTATTTAGCCAATCCTCCCGGCATGAGCAGTCAGAGTAAACGCGATTTGCTGGATGATATTGCTGCCATCAATTCACAGCATCTCGCGGAATATGGTGATCCAGAAATTGAGACACGAATTGCTCAATATGAAATGGCATTTCGTATGCAATCTAGTGTTCCCGATCTGATGAATTTTAGCGATGAATCAGCTGCCACGATTGAACGTTACGGGGTGGACGCACTCAACAAAGGAACATTTGCCAACAACTGCCTGATCGCTCGACGTTTGCTGGAACGGGGTGTTCGCTTTGTCCAATTGATGCATGCCGGTTGGGACCAGCATAACAATTTGTTCACGCAACTTGAGCAGCAGTGTATTGATACTGAGATACCTGCCGCCGCTTTGCTTCAGGACCTTAAAGATCGCGGGATGCTCGAAGATACACTCGTCATTTGGGGCGCGGAGTTTGGACGAACCCCGTTTGGCCAAGGTGATCCAGTAAAACCCAATGGAAGAGATCACTTCGGAAAAGCGTTCAGTTGGTGGATGTGCGGTGGAGGCGTACGTAAAGGACATGTACACGGTGCTACGGATGACTTCGGCTGGAATATCACCGAGAACCCCGTTCACGTCCACGACATGCAGGCCACAATCATGCATTTATGTGGTATCGATCATGAACGTTTGACGTTCCGCTACCAAGGACGACAATTCCGTTTAACCGACATTCATGGACATGTTGTCAAAGATGTATTAGCCTAACCCAAGCGAAACGAAGCAGCGTTTTGAGTTGTGCTTTGCTTTGTTTAACCCGTAAGTGTAGCGCAGCGGCGGTGAGCGTTAACGACAAGCAAATGAACATCACCCACAACTCTCTCAAAGAGATATTTATAACAACGACTAGTCCCACGCGCCCGACTTTCCTATCCCTACTTTCACTGGACAAAAGACGATGGTACGACTCTTCTTCCTCAGCTGCCTCGTTGCGTGGACATTCTCAACCACCTTATTGGCAGATGAATCGGTTGTCGCCCCCAACGCTAAACCGCAAAGAATTATCAGCGATTGTAGCTTCACAGAGGGACCGGCAGCTGACACTGAAGGGAACGTCTACTTTACCGATCAACCGAATGATCGAATCTTGAAGATTGACTTGGCAGGAACTGTCAGCACCTTTATGAAGCCCGCGGGGCGGAGCAATGGAATGTACTTTGCACCCGACGGCAAATTGATCGCTTGTGCTGACGAAAAGAATGAACTCTGGGAAATCGATATCGATGGTAGCCATCGTGTTTTGGCCAAAGACTTTGAGGGCAAAAAACTCAATGGCCCCAATGATCTTTGGATTCACCCCGATGGCTGGATGGTTTTTACTGATCCATTCTACAAACGACCATGGTGGCAGCATAATCAGATGCCGCAAGATGCTTGCTATATCTATCGGCTCAATCGCGACGGCACAAACCTCGTTCGCGTTGAAGGCAAATTCAAGCAGCCTAACGGTATCATCGGCGACAAAGAACGTGGTTATCTCTACGTGGCGGATATTGGCGACAAGAAAACATATCGCTACGAAATCGATTCGAAAGGGGAACTCGTCAATCGCCAGCTCTTTTGCGACTTGGGCTCAGATGGCATGACCATCGATACCGAAGGCAACATCTATTTGACTGGCAATCAAGGCGTTACTGTCGTTGGTCTTGATGGCAAAACCAAAGAGATTATCCCGATTCCTGAGCCATGGAGCGCTAATGTTTGTTTCGGGGGTAAGGATCGCAAAACACTCTTCGTCACAGCCAGTAAAACCGTTTATACGGTCTCGATGCAAGTCGCTGGACAGTAATTCCACCAACAGGCGAACTTAGGGCGACATCGCTCTAAGATCCCAGCGCCAATTCTCTGGTGAGCGAATGCCGGGTGTTTTTTCGCCGCTGAAAAAAAAGACCTCGGAGCCTTTTTGATAGGTGGGTAATGTCACGCGTGGCGCTGGCGTGTTACCTGCCTGCTTCCACCGTTGGGTTTTGATGTCAAACGCCCAAATGGTTGAGGGAAAACCGCGATGGTCGGGCCAGAATTTCCCCACTTGTGTACCATCATCACCACTGACCAAGTAAAAGCGATTGTTCCACAGTGGTAAGGGTGTAGCACACGCTGCTAGCTCATGCGGTAAATCGGGAAGCTGATGCCAAGACGAATTATTCCGCAGAACGTACGCATCACGCAAGTATCTGCGTTGAACGCCCTCTCCACTTTCATAGAGCTCCACGCCCCCGAACACATAAAGTTCTACGCTGTTGGCTTCTGATAAATTTCCGGGCGCGATATGACCTCCCACCATACATAAAATCCTACCTGCACCAGGCAGTGGTGGCTCTTGTTGCCATGCAGAGGAACGATTCGAAAGATCCAAACTCCATACTTTGCATAATGCTTGTTTCGAAGTTGGCTCTGCTTGGCCGCCTACGACAAATAGCTTATTGCCAATAAGAACACCACTCGCATTGGCCAGGGGTGATGGTAACGCTGGGAGCTGTGTATAGTGCAACGAATCATCTTTGTATTCGATGCTAAAAACATCCGCATAATGACGGGTTTCATTACTACCTCCTAGGCAGATCAATTTATTGCCGTGAGAGACAGAGATGCCGTAACCCAAATCGTGTGGCAACTTTCCTACAATTCGCCAGCGATTCTCTTCGCGATCTAAAACATGGACGTCGTCATACCAATGCTTCGTTCCACCCTCCCAAGGTTTTGCATTTGGAAAGTTCGCTCCACCGGCCACCAGCAGATGACCGTGAGATTCACCCGCAAAAGCCCCTGCGAAGCCTTCCGTATGTTGGAACGCTGGCAACAGTTCCCACTCCGATGGAGGTCCAGGCCAGCTTAATATCAAAGAAACGGCCAATAGGAACATGATGTGAACTTTGTACGGAAGGGAAAATGAATGACTGTACTACGACGGGAACTTCGGCTGACCAACGAATTCGAAAGAAATCGCCTATTGAAGATCGTTCGTCGAAGCGAGGCAAATGGGATCTTTTCCGAAAAATCTACCGCGGTGGCGAGACTCGTGTATGGGAGTCGGGTTTAAATCCCCCATGAAAAGTGAACTGCGCGGAAGTTCGTGGCTCCCGCGCAGTTCGTTCCCGCTCCCGGGTGCGCCGAGAACGTGGAGTTCGCATTGTAAAACTCATCTTGTCATTAGTTCAACTAATTGACGGCAGGAATTCTCGAAAATTCCCCCACATTGCGGCTGCGCCGGCGGAGTGGGGCCTGCGATCTGATGACGAACCTTGGCAGCATATCCGAAATGGTATTTGGGTAGTTCGCCGAGTTGCCTGTGTTTTCGACACTG
>JBILTA010000681.1:0-3187 GCA_044371785.1 Pirellulaceae bacterium
CTGCCAGAAAACGCAATGCGGCGCGATTCGAATTCAAAAATCGTCTACCTAATCCTAAACTGGAAATAGTAAGCCCCAACGAAAGATAGCCCGTCAACAAAGCTAGACACACTTTCTGCCAAGGGGGTTGCGACACCACACCCTGCTGCAACAACAACTCGATTTCCAAACGCGGCAGCAGCCAATAATACGGTACGTACAGCGTGACACAGCCAACAAAAATCAACGCGGCCTTCCGCTCCCAGCTTGCCAAAAGAGCTTCTTGACCAAACATCTGCCACCCGACCCAATAAAATGTGCCGTAAAACAGAAACGGCCACACAGCCGGCAAAAATGATTCCGGTGCAGGTAATGGCACTTCCGTCCCTAAGACGGCACACGCCAGCACGAATGGCAATAGACTCAATCCCAGGGGACTTTCAATGATTCGCCGCGGCCATTCAAGCTTCATTTTCGCCAAGAGAATACTCAACAATACAAACATCATCAAGTAGTACAAGAACCACAAATGCATCAGCGTGAATGTCTCTTGCTCACTTTCAGTTTGCCCTTTCTTGATACTCTCTGCGATCAACCCAATGATCCCTAAGGGCTCTTTCAAATACGACAACGCGAATACGATCACAACCATCGAAGCTCCCCATAGAAAAGGATAAAAGAGCACAAACGGTAATGCGATCCTTAACAGCCTCCCTTTAAGGTAGGCCCACCCGCCTCGCCGACTCCACAAGAGTTTTCCAAAGTAACCAGAGAGAAGGAAAAACAAACTCATGCGAAACAAATGAATGAACCAAATTGCCGCATCGATCGCCACACTTCCACTTCGATCCGTGGCTATCCATATCGACCGCGCTGGCTCGGCGTAAGCTAATGCTGCATGTAAAAAAACACCCAATAACATCGCTATCGCGCGCAGGTTATCCAGATAATGAAACCGTTCACTCGAAACATGCTTTACAGCACTTGGTCTGATCTCGGTTAGCGAACTTACCCCAGTTGGTTTCACTGTTTGATCCGTAAGCGACATTAGATCAGATCTCGTGTGCGAGTCTGAAACCAAAACGCTAATCCCAAAGCCATACCAATGATCAAAATCTCAACCAATAACATCATTTGGATTGCCACCGGCCACACGATCACATCACCACTGGTTAGAGTCTTGATTTCAGGAATCGCAAACAACTTCATCAGAAACACATTCAATAAAACGTTGCCCGCAACCATTACGCAAATGGTCATTCCCACGGACTCACTAATCACTGCCGCTGCCAACTGCAGCATAAAGCTGGCCATCAAGAACAAGAAGATTGGCAGCAAAACGATCACGGCTCCTTTACTCGCTTCTGGCAACACAAATGTACCGATCACCGATAATGCCAACATCGTTGACCAAGGAATCAAGTAGGTTGCCAACACAACACCCATCTTGCCGATCGAATAGTCGAGCAAACTTACGGGCATACTCATGACGAACAGCCGAGTTTGATCCGTCGATTCAGCTAATAGCAAATTGCCGATCATATGTATCCCAGAAGCGATCGCCACCGTCATCATCAACAAGAAACCGATGAACGAAACGGTCGAATCAGGAACCACGGCGAGAAGAGAGCTAACCAGTGCGGCTGCCAGATAACCGAAAAGGTAACGTCGACAAAGAAAAAGATCTTTCAAAAACAATATCTTGATCGCTTGAAAATTCATGACACCACCCCTTCTCGACCACGCAGCACCACACTCACAAATATTTCCTCCAACGTCATCGGCTCTACCGCATCTACTTGAGCCCCCGACTCCACGAGCTGAGAGACCAACGATTCGGAAAAGCGATCGGTCGTCAATACTCGCAAAGTACGAAATGAACTGTCGATGGTCACTCCTCCAAGCTTGGGCGATTCCCATCCGTCATTTACTGTCAACTTGAGCCGACGCCAACTTTCCAAAAACACATCGCACGGCTGCGAATCCACCACAGAGCCGCGATCGATAAATGTGATCGAATCGCAAATCTGCTCCACATCCTGCGTGTTATGAGATGAGAAAAGTATCGTTCGCTCCTCATCTTCAACCACCCGCATCAACTCCGTCAAAATCTCATGTTTAGCCACAGGATCTAAGCCATCTGTGGGCTCGTCCAGAATCAATAACTTTGGCTTACGAGCCAAAATTAACAGCAACATCGCCTTCACTCTCTGCCCATGGGATAAGCCCCTGATCTGCCGCTCTTCAATCAAACCAAATCGCTTTAGTAACAGCTTTGCATATGCATCGTCCCAAGAGGGAAACATGGAACGCACAAACTGCATATGCCATCCCAATGACTCTGGCTTGTAGAGTCGCATGTCATCAGAAAAATAGCCAATATCTTGTTTTGCAGAAGCCTCATTGGAGGATATACGCTTGCCCAAAACGTTAACCTCTCCCTGATCGGGTCTCACCAACCCCATCATGATTCGCATCGTTGTCGATTTCCCAGCACCATTTGGGCCAATCAACCCAGCGACCGTACCTCGCTCGATCTCAAACGTTATCTTCTTCAACTCAAAATGTTTGTATTTCTTTTGTATGCCTTGAAGCGAAATGGCCATTCGCGACGTCTGCGGCTTTAAGGTCTCTAAAGTCACTTGTTTTTCCTCTGCTGTTTCTCAATCGCCTCAGCAATCCTGCGTTGCATTTCGGTCTTGGATAACCCCAATAACACACCTAACTCGGCGGCCTTCTCTAAGAGTTCGCTCAACTCGCGCTCTTGAATCGATGCCTGAAGCCCAGGCTTATCGGCGACAACGGAACCTTTGCCTTGCCTGGTAAAGATCACCCCTTCACGCTCTAACTCGAGATAAGCTCGCTTGATCGTGATAACGCTGATATTCAAATCAGCCGCCAGTTGGCGTATCGACGGGAGCTCCGTCCCGGGTGGCAAATCGCCCACGGCCACGCGACGCTTGATCTGCTCCATTACCTGCAGATACAGCGGCCGAGGATCGCTGAGCGAAACAATAATCCAACTGTGCTTTTCCATATACACAGTATACACAGCTTTTTTGCGAAGAAAAGAGCTATTGGAAAAAGCCCCCGCCTCGCAATTCGCGGCCCTAGGGCATAAAAAAAGCCCCTTGGCTTCTGAAGCCAAGAGGCATCCTATTTGTAATGCTTAAACTACTCGGAATCCAATCTACTTGGCTGCTGTAGC
>JBILTA010000682.1:0-3181 GCA_044371785.1 Pirellulaceae bacterium
GAGTCGTCCACCAAGTCGCCGATTGCAACTGCGATCCCGCCAAGTGTCATTGTGTTTATGGTGATACCGAACAGGTAAAAGACGATAACGGTGAGCAATATTGACAAAGGCATGGACGACAATGAACTGATGCTTGTACGAAAATTGCCCATCAGCAGAAATAGAACAACGATGACCCAGATAGCGCCATCGCGCACTGCTTCACTGACATTATTAACTGCCGCTTCAATGAAGTGGCTCTGGCGAAAAATTTCAGACTCAAGCTTTACGTCCGCTGGCAGCTCTCTCTGAATCGAAGCTAACACGTCGTTTATTCTCTGGTCAAGCTTGATCGTGTCCGCGTCGGGCTGCTTCTGCACTGTTAACATTACGGCCAAGCCACCTCGAATCTCTCGGTATGGCGTAGCTTGTGGTTGCCCAGAAGGATCGTTATCGATAGAAACTTGGTTTGCGGCATCTCTCAGTCGTGCATATTCTGAAGCTCGATCCATGGCGAAATTGACGTCTGGCTCAACTTTTACGACGGCCGAAGCATCACCGCGTTTTATGGGGCCGCCCAGTTTGACATCGGCCACATCGCCTATTCGTATAGGTACTTGCTCACGCCAAAGGATAGGAGTAGCGGCAACCTCCTCGAGCGTCAGCGACTGGCCCTGGATCCGAAGTAGCGATTCTTTTTCGCCGCGAACCATAACACCACCACCTGCAAGCACGTTGGCTTTCCTGGTGGCATCTGTTAGCTGTGCTAGGGTGATATTGCGTTCTGCCAGCCTCGAAGGGGAAGTGAGGACTTGATATTGCTTGAGAATTCCGCCCATGACGGAAACTTGCGAAACTCCTTCAATGGCCAGGAGTCTATTACGCACCGTGAACTCCCCTAGCGTACGCAGTTCCATCGCTTTCGCTTCGGCTTCGTACTCAGAGCTCGGCTCAAGATCGCTACGTAGCGCGAGCAGCATGATCTCACCCATAATAGATGAAATAGGTGCAAGCGTCGGGTTAGTACCCGTTGGCAGTTTTGATTGAGCCAATTGCAACTTCTCATTTACAATCTGTCGATCAACAAAGATGTCGGTTCCCCAATCAAATTCTACCCAGATGATGGAGAGACCAATGGCCGACGACGATCGAACCCGTTTGACTCCTGTAGCTCCGTTTAAAAGTAACTCGATCGGTCGAGTTACGAGCACTTCGACTTCTTCTGGAGCTAGGCCTGGTGCTTCGGTCATAATCGTCACCGTGGGACGACTTAAGTCGGGAAAGACATCGACTGGCATGGTGCGAAGCAAAAACGCCCCTGCAAGCATTACGAGCAGTGATACAATCGCAACGATCGCGCGGTTTTGTAAGGAGAAGCGAATGATGCTGTCCAGCACGGATGCTACCTCAGTGATGCAAAAGCTGTTTGTAATTCACGTCCACCCGCGGTTACGACGAATTCACCTGCCTCGATACCGTCAATGATTTCCGTATACGCACCATCAGTGCGACCAATTTTTATTTGGCGTCGCTCGATGTATCCATCGTCCTTTTGTACAAAGCTAAAATAATGCAAACCATCGCGAAGGATTGCGGTTGATGGGACCGCGAGGGTCGATGTGGGACTGCCTACTGGCAGTGTGACCGTAATCAGCGATCCCGATCGAAGTTGCGGGACACTTGAGGTTGCACTTGGAGTAAGCCATATCCTCTGAGTACGGGTCGACTCGTTTACGGTTGGACCAATGCGAGAAACTGCGACTGGAAAACGAATGTCAGGGTTGGCAAGTATCGAGGCTATACCAACTACATCTCTACGTAGAGAACGAAATTCGTGCGATCGTACATGTGCCTCAATCCATACGGCTTCGAGATTGTGAATTTCGACAAGGGGTTGGCTCGCAGAAACCGTTTCGCCTAGTGTGACTTCGGACGAGGTAATGTGCCCCGCAATATCGGATCGGAGTGGAAGATAATCGAGGATTCGCCGTTCTTTGACGATGGAGTCTATTTCGCTTTCTAGTAATCCCAACGTAGCAAGCTGCCGTCTTAGGCTCTCTGCCCTCGCCTTTAACTGCTCCGCCTCCGCGCGTGTTTCCAAAACACTGCGTCGCGAAAGCGTATCTCCTTTAACGCTGTCAAGCCGATCAGCACGGCGAAGCGCGAGGTCGGCGTTAAGCGAAGTACTAATTAGGTCGAGTTGGAGCCTTTGAAAATCAGCTGAAGCAATCTCCAGCAATATTTCGCCGGCCTCTACGAATCGTCCAGGAGTCAGTTGGTGAGAATAGACCGTTCCGTCTAACTGAGAGGAGAGTATGCTTCGGTTCTCTGGGGGCAACGTTATGGACGCAGTTAGCTGCGTCGTTGAAGCAACTTCGCGGTGACTCGCTGGCTCGGCCCGTATCCCTAATTGTTGCTGGTCACTCTTGGAGAGCTTTAGAACGCCGAGAAAGAACAAGCTCGATAACTCGTGACCTCCCTTTACTACCACCCGGTCACCAGGATAAATGTCACCTTGCAGCACTTCGACCATTGACTTTATCTGCTTCTGCGGTTCCAGAGTACGCTTACCTAATTGGATGGTTTTCTTTCGGTACTCAGCGGACGTCCGAGTCGATGCCTCCTCAACAAATACATAGTTCTGAAGCCCGTCGCTGTACACGGCGCGACTCGGAACTGTGAGTCTGTCATTTTGCTCTGAAGTATAAATCGTGCCCCGACCAACAAGTCCAGGAATAACCGCTTGGTTTGCAAGCGTTACCCAAGCTGAACTGACTTGAGTCTGAGGATCTAAACTAGCATCCATTCTATCGATAACACCTTCGACCGAAATCGACGACGCAGGGAACTCAATCATCACACGATTGCCGACTTTGGATTTGAAAATATCCCTTTCCAAGATTTGAAGCCGTACCCAAACTTCATCCGTATTGACAATCTCAAATAGGTGTTCGAAGGCTTCCACGTACTTTCCTTCTGCGAGGTCAGAGTGAAGAATTTGGCCAGCGATGGGCGACCGAATGGGATAGTACATCGAGTCAGATGCACTGCTTTGCGATTCATCTAGAGAAATGCCGAGCGTATGGGCACGAATTCTGGCGACGTCCATGCGGTTTTGACTCTGTTCCACTGTGTTTTCGATTTCCAGCAATCGTTGCATTGGAACAGCGCCAGTCAAGGCGTTAGGTCTGGTCATCTCAAG
>JBILTA010000683.1:0-3177 GCA_044371785.1 Pirellulaceae bacterium
CAGTGGGGCGGTTACAGATGATCGAACTGCTAAAGCAATGGGTCGCAAATGGTCGGAGCCTGTTGTTGGCTAGCCACGTTTTGCATGAAGTGGAAGCGGTCACCAACGCTTTTATGTTGATTTACGGTGGAAGACTGTTAGCCGTAGGAACCGCTGGTGAGCTGCGAACGATGCTCGCCGATTTACCCCAAGAAGTCACGCTTGAGGGGCCAGACAGTCGAGCCATCGCGGGTTGCTTGGCGAATGAAACTTGGATCCAATCTATTCGCGTCAGCCCAGACTCATCCCATGTCGTCGTCGCTGTTCTCGAACCGCTGCGACTGTACGCTTTGCTCAACGAATTGATTCAGGGCAAACAATTTCGACTGACGGGCATTCGAGGTGAAACGGGCGACCTTTCAGCCTTATTCCGCTTGCTGGTATCCCGCCACCGTGGACAGAACAGCCCAGTTGCACAAGGTTTTTCTCCTCATGCTGCCAACTAAACCAATGCCGTTAACCCCAGCAGACTCCCCGTCACCGAACAAACTTCCTTGGTCACAAGATTCGTTTGTGCCGATTCCCAATCGTCGCCCTTGGCGAAACGGGCTGCTCGGTGTTGCAAAGTATGAATGGGAACGATCGCTGACGTGGAGTCGCCTTTTAGGACTGCTATTGATCATCGCTTTTCCGGTGGCGTTGATTGCCACCGTAAAAACGATCGCCGATGTTAATTCACGCGCTACTCCCGATACCAAATTTGTGATCTTCAGTATCGTGGTCTTCGTCCTGATACCCCAGATTGCGACGATGTTGAGTTTGTTGTTATGGGCCACGCCAGCTGTCAATTCGGAACTCGAAGGGCAAACATGGATCTATGCTCTAGTGCGTCCCAATGGCCGAATCATCCTGGTACTGGGCAAATATTTGGTGGCCGTTTTTTGGTCGTTGATCGGAGGAACCGTCTCTGTATCGTTGCTTGTTCCCATTCTGCAACTTGACCGCAGCTGGGATCTGTGGTGGACTACGATGCGATTATTGTTTTTGGCAAGCGTTGCTTACAGCGCACTGTACATCATGATCGGTACATTTTTTCAACGACGATCGATGGTTGTGGCGTTTATCTATACCGTTGTCATTGAGGGTTTGCTTTCATTCCTTCCCGCTACCGTCAACCAACTGACAGTAAGCTATCGCTTGCGCAGCCTCTTTCTGCAATGGATCAATATCAAGCTTCCAGCGGACGACGACAACCCATTTATGATTGCAGATCTTTCAGGAGAATGGCATCTCGTACTAGGGATTCTAATTTATGCCGTGGTATGCCTTACGATCTCAGCCTATTGGCTGCGACGTAGCGAATATTCATTGCAACCTGAGGCTGCCCTTTAGTAATTCCAAAACCGGAGCGACTAAAGTGTTCAACCTCATTTCTCTATTTCCTCTTCAGAGTGCGCATACCAGATAATAAATCGTCCGTGGCTTTCTCTTGTTGGAGCATTTCGTCGGTACTGCTCGGGTCGACCGCCCGACAGATATGTGTCAAGCGCTCGATCAATACGTCAATTTTGTCTTCCCAATCTTCAGGCGTGCTCTCAACAGGTGGAATGTTGGCCATCTCGTCCAACAGCAATATCAATCGCAACAAATGCCTAAAAATCATCCCTTCCTGCTTCTGTAATCCGCGTGCTGTGATGTATTTGTTGAAGTGATTAAACTGCAATACTTCACCCGCAATCCAGACTGGCCGGCAGTATACATCGTGTACCTTAGGAAAGTCATAATCGAACAAACGCTTCAACTTTTGGGCCACCGTCAAAGGTCGCGGAGGTGGCTCAAGATAGCGACCGTCACGGCGATACTCCTCCGCTTCACTTTCTTCTTCTGGTACGCCCCCCAGTTCTTCCGCTCCCGCCAAACCCAATTCAAGCAATTGATGATTGAGGCGATCTAAGGCCAATGGACCTTGCGGCAATTCTTCTTCAGGTGGAACACGCACCAATTTGGCGATGTTGTTCGGAACTTCTAATACACTTTCCAAGATCTGCAGCCGCTCATTCTCGTCGGCTACAGCCATGTGTCCGGCAAGATAAACTCCAAACAGCGGATTTATACTTCGCAAGCGGACTAACAAATCAAGTCGCTCTGTTGGGGTCGCAGTGATTGGCTTATAGTTTTCCAAATCGTAACCGCGACTGCCTGGATCAACATTGCCCCGCTTGCTTTCATCACTGGCAACATCCTCGTCATCATCTGCATCAGTCGCTTGAGGTGCCGCGCTGACTTTGTATCCCGCCGCAGCTAACAAGCCAACGACTTCGCTGGTTTCACCTGGCCCACCCTCTTTCTTTACCGCCGCTGCGTTATTCGGTGAATGAGTCAAGGGCTGCGGCTTGGGGTCCAGTTCGATGTAACCCGCCGTCCAAAGTGTAATCAACATCGTATTCAATTCGCGTTGAGCCAATTCAAGTTGCTTGGCATCCATGAGACGACGCCCGACTAAATCGCGCAGCGGCTGCACTTCAGGCGAGCGTGAAAGCAGATAAGCCAACAGACGCCATGGGAGCTGACCACGACTAGCAAGCCTGGCAGCAGGGGCAGTTCGCAGCTTTTCAAATTGCTCCGCGCTCCAATAGGTTTCGCCCTGTCGGCGCGTCGGCTTTTTCTTTTTGAGTTGCTTCTTGGCTTGCATCAAGCCTGGATCTTTGGTGTCTTCGGGGATCGAATCATATTTCTCTTTCCACCGTAGAATCTTGACATCATCTTCATGCGCAAGAGCAAACACGAATCCTTCGTTATCGAATTGTGGTCGACCTGCGCGACCAAAAATCTGTTGGGCCGTCGCCGTCTCAATCGGCTTACGCTTATCAAAAGGACCTTTCAAAATGGTCGGTAATACCACTGAGCGAGCAGGGAGATTGATCCCAGCAGAAAGCGTTTCTGTACAAACAGCAACCGACAATAATTTCTCTTGAAACAACTCTTCGACAACTCGACGATACTTCGGCAATAGGCCCGCGTGATGCACACCGACCCCACGCATAAGAATTTGACGCAGCTTAGGCCCAGCCCCCTCACTCCAATCGTATCGATCTAAACGAGTGACTAAAGCTGCTTGCCGCGCTTTGTCAATCATCTTTTTTCCTTTAAGCAACTCAGCGACCTGCCAGCACTGATCTCGATTGAAACAAAACACTA